>DASQUY010000327.1:0-4502 GCA_035641055.1 Acidimicrobiales bacterium
CCCAGGTCACGCCGGCGGCCACGGCCAAGGCGGCGCCGGCGAGCACGGCGAACCACAGCAGCGTGCGGAAGGCGGCGGCATCGAGCTCGTCGGCCCGGTCGACGACGACGTCCGCCACGCGGTTGCGGAACCCGTACCACGACGTGTCGTCGTCGACGCTGACCGTGTCGAGGATGTCGGTCAGCGGCACCTCCCCGCCCTCGTCGAGCGTCTGCCGGGCGATCTCCATGAACCCAGTGGCGTCGCTCTCCTCGCGGAGCCGCTCGGCGAGCGGCTCGTAGACACCCGTGCCCAGCAAACGGGCCTGCTCCCGGAACTCCTGGACCAGGCCGAACATCTCCGCGCCCTCGGCGATCTCCGCGGGCTTGTCGAGCACCGCGTTGCCGTCCTCGGTGGCCCCGACGCCGGCCAGCAGCAGCGACCGGATCGTGAGGGCGATGGCGTCGGTCTGCCGCGTGGAGATGTCGATGAGCTCGACCCCCCGGCGCAGCACCGGATCCTCGATCGACGACGCCACCTGCGTGTTGGCATCGAAGAGTCCGGTGATGATCCCCGTGTAGCCCAGGAAGTTGGGGTCGGTGATGTCCGTGTTGCCGACGCCGGGCTCACGGTCGAAGGTGTCGACCGTCTCGCGGAGATCGGCCAGCCCGTCGTCGAGCGTGGCGAGCGCCGGGCCGTAGGTCTCCACCACGTCGCCGCCCTTGTCCTCGACGTCGTCCCGGAAGCGGGCGAGGGCGTCGTCGGTCGCCTGCTTGGCCTCCTCCCAGCTGTCGACGGGGAGCTCCACCGCCCCCTCGAAACCCAGCATGCGGAGGGCGGCGAAGTTGCGCTCGTTCTGGAGGCTGGTGATGAGGCCGGCGGGCCCGACCGAGGCGGTGGCCAGGTCGGTCTGCTCCCGGACCTCGTCACGTTGGCGGGCGCTCTGCACCACCTCGATCGCCGCCACCACGAGCAGCCCCGTGATGGGAAGCACCAACGCCAGTGCCAGCTTGCGCCGAATGGGGATGCGTCGAGCCATGGTCGTCCTCCGCGCTAGCCGGCCGGACCGGGGCCCGCCGCCAGCGGCGCGTCGGCAGGCGTTGGTTCGGACGGGGGCGGCGCCGCCGGCGGCGGCGCGGTCGGCGCGTCGGGTGCCGGGAGGCGGGTCACGGCACCGACGTCGTCGGGAAGGCTGATGGCCCACCCGAGCGTCGCGGGATCGTCGGTGAGCACGACGACGGGCCGGCGCTCGGCAGCGGCGGCGACCTCGTCGAGCAGCGCCTCCCGGAGCTCGTCGACCTCGGCGAACGGGTCGTCGATGACGACCGGCACGTCGCCGGTCCCGATCAGGTCGTGGACCGCCTGGCGCAGGTCGTCGTCAGTCACGTCGTCGCCGGGAACGACGGTGAGATGGTCGTCGAGCTGGGCTTGCGTCTCGTCGATGTCGGCGCGTGCGCGATCGAGGTCGTCGGTGGCCTGCGCCAGCGCGACGTCGGCCCGCTCGACCTCGGCCGCCAGCGTCTCGCGCAGGCGGGGGAGCTCCCCCAGCGGATCGTCGCCGGCGCGGGGCCGCAGTGCCGGTGGCAGCGCTTCGGAGATGCGGCGCAACCTGCGCACGGCGTCGGACAGGGCGGCCGTCGCCCGCTCGAGGCTGGCCTCGGCGGCGGTGACCGCCGCCTCGCTCGCGGCCAAGGTGGAGTCGTACTCCTGCTCCGATCGCTCGAGCGCCTCGTTCACGGCCGCGATCTGGGCGCGGAGCTGCTCGGCGGCGGCGATCCGCTGCAGCCGACGCTCGTCCTGCGTGGCCCGGTCGGACAGCTCGTCCTCGAGGGTCCGCACCCGGTGCATGGCGACGTCGAGGTCGCCGGCGATGGCGTCGGCCGAGGCGACCACGCGCTCGGCCTCGTTGGTGGCACGCACGTCCTCCTCGTCGAGAGCCGCCAGGTCGCGGTCGAGGCGCTCGATCTCCCGGCGCCACTCGTCCCGGGCGGCCAGCTCCCGGTCCTGCTCGACGAGCCAGCCGACCGCCGCCTCGCGCACGGAGACGCCGACCGGGTCCACGCCGTACGAGGCGAGGACGGACGCGAGCGCCTGGGTGCGGTGGTGGGGGACCGCCGGGTGGGCGTAGAGCAGCTCGGCGACGTTGAGGCCCGGTTCGCAGCCGAGCAGCTCGGCGGCCTCCTGGTAGACGCGGTCGCGGCGACCCCGCAACGTGGTCACGATCGCCGGCGGCTCAGCGGCGGCGCGCAGCGATGCCAGGTTGTCCTCGGCGACCCGGCGGGCCCGCAGGGCGTCGAGCATGTCGGCCTGGATGTTGAGGCTCTCCTCGTCCTCGGGCCGGGGCGCCGACATGATCATCTCGAGGTAGGTCTCGTAGCCGTGGCGGTGGAGCACGGCCCGCTCGGCCTCCCGGGCGTGCCGCAGTTCCTCGTTGGCATCGTCGTCGGCCTGGCCGAGCTGCTCCTCGGCGTCGAGCACGGCCTCGTGAGCGGCCTCGATCTCGGCGCGGCCATCGGGCACGGGCTCGGCCTGGCGGGCGGCCGACTCGAGCTCGACGATCGACTGCTCGGCCTGGGCGAGGCGCTGTTCGGCGGCCGCCATCTCGTCGGCAGACGGCGCCGGCGGCAACGCGGCCTCGATGCGCGCCAGCTCCCCGTCGACCTCGAGCCACTCCCGGGCCAGCTCGCGGGCGGCCAGGTCGGGCTCGCCGACCTCGGTGTCGGCGTCGAAGGCCTCGAGGGCGCTGCGCAGGGGGCCGTCGTCGACCACGGGTGCCTCGACGCGAGCGACGAGATCGGCCCGCTCGTAGAGGAGGTGGTCGCGGGTCGCCGCCCGGGCGGCGGCGGCTTGCTCGATGGCGCGCAGCGTGTCGGTGGCCGCCGCCTGCTCCTGCTCGACGGCGTGGAGCTCCTTGCGGGCCTTCTCGAGCTCGCGCCGCAGGGTGGACTCATCCAGCTCCGACACCTCGAGGTCGGCGAGCTGGGCCGAAGCGTCCTCGATCATCTGGGCGGCGGCGGCGCGCTGCTCCTCGACCATGCTCAGCTTGCTCCGGGCCGCTTCCGCCTCGGCCCGGCGGTCGTCGAGATTGCGCCGGGCCTCCTCGGCGGCGTTGGTGAGCTCGCCCGCACGTTCCAGGAGGGAGTCGCAGTCGTCGAGGTGGGCGGTCATGCGGCGCGTGCGGGCCGCCGCCTCGTCGCGCCGGTTGGCGGTCACCGCCTGCAGCTCACGGACGCGGCGCAGCTTGGCCGCCAGCTCGCTGCGGACCCGGGCGTGTTCCTCCACCCGGCGGGCGGCCGCCTCCCGGGCGGCGGTCAGCAGGTCGTCCGGACCGACGGCCTGGCTGGGCTGGGTGGGCGCGTCGTCGTCGGCCCGCACCAACAGCCGGGCGAGATGCTCGGCCAGGCGGGCGCGCTCGTTCGCGGCGGCCTGGAGCACCGTCAGCCTGGGGTGCAGGCTGGACAACGGGCCAGGCGGCGGGGATTCGGTCGGGGTTTCCACGGCGGTGCACTCTGCGATCACCTGCAAGAGCCCCAGCCCCAGCGGGTGGTCGCCCACTCACGACAATCGCGTTACAGCAGTTTCGCGCGTTCGGGGCGCGTCATGCTCATCGACGTGGCAGATCACCGGGGCGGACTGGTCACACACCCGTTGCAACGTCGAAACAATCGGTTCACGGATCGCCCGTAGGGTGTGGCGCATGCCGACGTTCGTGATCCGCCTGTGGCTGCCCGATCGCCCCGGCGCGTTGGGCCAGGTGGCCAGCCGCATCGGGGCCGTGCGGGGCGATGTCGTCGGCATCGACATCCTCGAGCGCGACGGTGGGCAGGCGGTCGACGAGCTGGTGGTCGAGCTGCCCGGCGCCGACCTGGTCGAGCTCCTGGTCGCCGAGGTGCGCCAGGTCGACGGGGTCGCCATCGAGGAGGTGCGACCGGTGGCTGACGCCCGCCACGATCCCCGGCTCGACGCGCTCGAGGCGGCGGCCCAGCTCGCCGGGGCGGACGAGGTGGACACCCTGCTCGAGGCCGTGATCGTGCACGCCGGCCGGGTGGTCGGGGCCTCCTGGGTGGCGGTCCTCCGTCTCGACGGCGGCGGCGAGGGCATCGTGACGGCCAGCGACGGCGCGCCGAGCGCCGGGTGGCTCGCGGCCTTCCTGGCCGGCAGCCGGGCGGCCGAGGGCGGGCGTCGGTCGGGCGTGGATGATGTCGTCTGGGCACCCCTGCCGAGGGCCGGGCTGGCTCTGGTGCTGGGACGCGAGCGCCCGCCCTACCGGGCGCGCGAGCGTCGCCAGGTGGCGGCCCTCGCCCGGGTGGTCGACACCCGGCTGGGCGAGCTGCAGCGCGCCCGCAGCCGGGCCCGCCACCCGAGCAGCTGATCGTCGGGGACCGGTTCGAGGGTGCCCCCTCCACCCTCGCAACCGGCCCCCGACCGTCAGATTGCCCAACCCCGGGCCCGGTCGACGGCCCGGCGCCAGCGGGCGTGGTCGGCGTCGGCCTCGGAGCGGCTGACGGCGGGCTGGACCCGCC
>DASQUY010000328.1:0-2063 GCA_035641055.1 Acidimicrobiales bacterium
CCGCCGCAGGAGAACTACATCGACGCCAACGAGGTAACCGAACTTCTGACCATGCTCTGGGAGGGCAGCACCCTGAGCCGGGAGTCCAGCGACCACATCATCGACCTGATGAAGGGCCAGCCGGTCAACACCAAGTACGGGGCGGTGATCCCCGGCGAGCACCTCGCCAACAAGACGGGAGAACTCGGCGACGTGTCGCACGACTCGGGCTACATCCTCCTCGACGGGCGCGAGGTCGCCCTGGCGACGACGACGGCCTTTACGGATATCCCCCGTAGCGAGGCCAACGTGTTCGTACAACGGTCGGCGACGATCGTCTACGAGCTGCTGCACGAGCCGCTGCCCGCGGCGTGCCTCAAACGTGCCTTAAGCGAGGGACAACTAGGATCTCCAGCGGTCCCTCACGGTTCACCCCGCAACCGGCAGGAATCCCGCTGACCTGCGCTTTCGCGGCTTCCGCCTGGTGGAGGTGATGGGACTCGAACCCACGACTTCTTCGATGCGACCGAAGCGCTCTTCCAACTGAGCTACACCCCCGCGGCTGGCTCAGGATAGCGGACGCCTGGTGGCGTCCGACTCGATGGCCCGCTGGAGGCGGGTCTGGAGCACCGTGGTGGTGACATCGCCGCGGCTCCGCTCGAGCACGCCCCGGAGGGCGTCGAGCGTGCGCCGCAGGCCATTGGTGAGGGCGTCCGGGTAGTCGACCCGCACGAGCGCGTCGTACACGTCGTCCATGGCGGCGAGCAGCGCCTCGCCCCGCTCGAGCTGGCCCTCCCGCAGGCGGTCCAGCAGATGGCGGCGCAGCTCGCTGGCCGCCTCGGCCAAGCCCCGCATCCACGCCGGCCCCGCGACCGCCAGGTCCTCGGGGGTCGGCAGCGGGGCGCCGGCCACGAGGGCAGCCACCGCACGCGCCTCGGCGTACTCCTTCTCGGCATCGTGGAGGAAGCCGGCGTAGGCCACCGCGGGGAACGGCCCCAGAACCCGCTGCGCCTCCCGCAGGTCCGCCTCCGCCTCGTCGGCGAGCGCCCGAGCGGCATCGTCGTCGAGCCGATGCACCGCCCGGATGCTCGACCCCGCCGCCCGGATGACCCGGCGGCAGGCGGGCAACGCCGCCTCCCGGGCCCGGTTGGCGTCGGCCAGCTCGGCGGCGACGGCGGCCACGGTCGCCGCCAACTGCTCACGCCGCGTTTGGCAGGCGGCGTCGGACGGCGGCATCGACGGCGCCTGGCTACCGGGCGACGCCGCTGCCCAGCACCACGACCGGCGGCCGCGGCGCCTGGATAGGTGCCAGGTAGTGCACCTTCCGCGCCTGCTCGATCAGGCGACGCTGCCGTTGCACCAGAAGACTCAGGTAGGTCACCAGGAGCCCGCCGGTCGCGCCCTGCACCACCCACCACGCGCCACCGAGCACCACGGCGGGCGCCACCGAGGCACAGGCCAGCCCCGCGAGCACGGCGAGCACCCGGCGGCGCCGGCGGTACGACCCACCGATGGACACCGCCCGCTCCCGTCGATAGCCGGCCCCGTGCTCGCCGCTGGCGGGCCGGGCATGACCCACGACGGCGGCGGCTCCGCCGGCCAGCGGGTCGAGCTCGTCCTCGGCCTCGTCCGCGTAGAGATCGTCGTCGTAGTCGTCGTCGAGGTCGCCGTACGGCCCCATGGCGTCGGTGTAGACCGGACCGACACCCTCGGCCGCGTAGTTCGGCGACGTGCGGGCCAGCGACCACAGCTGGCGTCGGAACGTGACCATGGAGGCGGCGGGACTGGCCTCGCGACGGCGCTGCAACAAGGGCGGAAGCAACACCGCCGCCCATATCACCCCGAGTAGCAAGAAAGCAGCCACGGCATTCACCTCAACGTCTCCCGAGCGACCGTACAGGTCGCCGTCGCGCGCCGGGTGGATGCCCTGTGACCTGGGTTTGAGTCGAGTCTCGAGGCAATAGCCGCCGGCCCGGAACTCTCGAGGAAATAGCCGCCGGATGCGGCGGTCATTGCCTCGAGAGTTCGCGATCGGCGGTTATTGCCTCGCGGCGGTCGGGCGTGCCGGGGCGGCGAGGCGGGAC
>DASQUY010000329.1:0-3135 GCA_035641055.1 Acidimicrobiales bacterium
GACGCCCACGAGCGCGCCGACGCCGCCGCGGCGGCCGCCCTGGTGCGGGAGGACATCCGCATCACCATGCCGCCGCACCCTTGGTGCTACGACGGGCTGGCGACGATCGCGCCGCTGCTCGGGCCGGGGCTATCGGAGCCGGGCGACCGGCGGCTGCTGCCCCACCCGCGCCAACCGCCAGCCGGCCGCCGCCAGCTACCTGCGGGCGCGCGGCGACCGCGAGCTCCGGGCGTGCAAGCTGGACGTGCTGCGCGTCGAGGGCGGCAAGATCGCGGAGATCACCACCTTCGACGCGCACCTGTTCCCGGCGTTCGGCTGCCGCCGACGCTGCCGCCGCCAGGGTCGCCTGCCTGACCCTACTTGACCCTGGTCATCGTCGACTCGTACCCGCCGCCGCCCGGGTACACCCAGGCGCCCGCGCAGGTGTTGCCGTCGGCGCTGAAGGTGCCGCGGTAGTAGGCGGGCGAGCCCTTCTCCCCGCCCCAGATCGTGAGGGTGTCCCCCTCGAGCTCGTAGACGTAGTCGAGGGTGTGGCCGGCGTTGTCGTAGTAGCGCGACCGGATCTCGCCGCCGCCGTCACCGCCGTGGGGCTGCTCGTGCCCGATGACCTCGATGCCCCGGATCGTCTCGCCGTCTCGCACCAGGTCGACCCGCTTGAGGAGGAAGAAGCCGCCCTCCAGCCACTCGTAGGTGACGGCCCCCTCGGCGCCGTCCCGGACCCTCCAGGTGCCGACGAGTCGCCCGAGTGCCCGGACGTCGGTCGGCGGCACCGGCGTCCGCCGCTGGCACGGGGTTGTCAGCGTGTCGCTCATGCCCGTCCAGACGCCAGAACGCCGCCCGACTCATCGGTCCGCAGGTTTTGGTGACGTGATCCGTCGAATATCGGCGGATCACGTCACCAAAAGTGCGGGCCTTCAGCCGGTAGCGTTGAACCGCTCTATGACCCCCGCCCCTGCGACCGCAGAGGCGCGCTCCGCCGCGCCCGCACCCCCACCACTCCATGACCTGCCCGGCCGGCTGCGAGACGAGCCGGCGCTGGCGCAGGTGCTGGGGCGCGCCTCGGCGACGCTGGCCGTACCCGACGCCGCCCGGGCCCTCGTCACCGCCGGGCTGGCCCGGCTCACGTCCCGTCGCCCCGTGGTCCTCGCCGTCCCCACCTCCACCGAGGCCGAGCGCCTCGCCCACGACCTCGCCGCCTACCTGGGCGAGGATGCTGTGGAGCTGTTCCCCGCCTGGGAGACGCTGCCGTTCGAGCGGGTGAGCCCGAGCATCGAGACGATGGGCCGGCGCCTGCGGGTGCTGTGGCGCCTGCGGCACGCCGACGATCAAGCTGCCGGTCACAGCGGCGAACCGGCCGGCGATCACGCCGCCGGTCATGTCGGGCGGGTGCCGGCCGTCGTCGTGGCGTCGGTGCGGGCGCTGGTGCAGCGGCTGGGCCCCCACGTCACCGACGTCGTGCCCGTCGCCGTCCGACCGGGCCAGCGGCTCGACCGGGACGAGCTGGTCGCCGACCTCGTCACCGCCGGCTACCGGCGCGAGGGCCTCGTCGAGCACCGGGGCGAGGTCGCCGTGCGGGGCTCGATCGTCGACGTGTTCCCGTCCACCGCCGACGGCCCGGTGCGCATCGACCTGTGGGGCGACGAGGTCGACCGCCTCACCGCCTTCTCGGTGGCCGACCAGCGCTCGACGCACGACCTGGCGGACACCGCCATCTTCCCGTGCCGCGAGCTCCTGCCCACCCCAGACGTGCGGCAGCGGGCCGAGCGCCTGGTTGCCCTCGAGCCCTGGGGCCGCGACCAGTGGGAGCGCCTGGCGGAGGGCCAGACGTTCGACGGCATGGAGTCCTGGCTGCCCTGGCTCACCCGCGACGAGCGCCTGCTGCCGGACGTCATCGGCGACGGCGCCCAGGTGCTGCTGTCCGAGCCCCGCCGCATGCGCGACCGGGCGGCCGACCTGCTGGCCGAGGAGGCCGACCTGGCCGCCACCCTGGCGGTCACGTGGGGCGCCGTCGGTCCCGAGGAGGATTCTTCCCCCGGAAGCGGTCGTCATGGCGACCATTCCCGGGGGGAGAACCCGTTTCCCCGGCTGCATCTCGACTTCGACCGCGTGCTCGCCCACACCCGGGCGCCCGCCTGGCATCTCGTCGCCGTGCCCGACCGGCCCGACACCCCTCAGGTGCAGGCCACCGGCTGGGATCCGGCGGTGGGCGACGGCTCGGGGCTGGTCCAGCGGCTACAGCGCCTGCAGGCCGACGGCTTCCGCATCGTGGTGGGCGCCGACGGCGAGGGCTCGGCCGCCCGCCTGACCTCCCGTCTGGGCGCGGAGGGGGTGAGCGCCGAGGTCGTGGTGGCGCCGCTCGAGCGGGGCGCGGTGCTGCGCGCCGACGGCGTGAAGCTGGCCATCCTGGCCGAGTCCGACCTCACCGGCCGCCGCCGGCCCCACCGCCAGGCCCGGCCCCGGCGCCGCGACGCCGAGCGCTTCTTCGAGGACCTCAAGGTGGGCGACTACGTCGTCCACCACCGCCACGGCGTCGCCCGCTACGGCGGGATGGTGAAGCGGGCGATCGGCGGCGTCGAGCGCGATTACCTGCTGCTCGAATACAAGGGCGACGACCGGCTGTACGTGCCCTCCGACCAGATCGACGCCGTGCGCCACTACACCGGCGGCGAGGCCCCCGCCCTCAGCCGGCTCGGCGGCGACGGCTGGCAGCGCACCAAGGCACGCGTGCGGGCAGCGGTGGCCGAGATCGCCCAGGAGCTGGTCGTCCTCTACCAGAGGCGGCTGCAAGAGCCCGGCCACGCCTTCGCTCCCGACACCCCCTGGCAGCGCGAGCTCGAGGACGCCTTCCCCTTCCAGGAGACACCCGACCAGGCCAAGGCCATCGTCGACGTCAAGGCCGACATGGAGGCGGAGGCGCCCATGGACCGCCTGGTGTGCGGGGACGTCGGGTTCGGCAAGACCGAGGTCGCCATCCGGGCGGCGTTCAAGGCGGTGCAGGACGGCAAGCAGGTGGCGGTGCTGGTGCCCACCACGCTGCTGGCCCACCAGCACCTGCAGACCTTCGCCGGACGGATGAACCAGTTCCCGGTCACCATCAAGGAGCTGTCCCGGTTCACCCACGCCGCCGACGTCGAC
>DASQUY010000330.1:0-7614 GCA_035641055.1 Acidimicrobiales bacterium
ACGCCGGTGCCCGAGCCGAGCGACCGCGTATTCGCGGCGCTAGCCGATCCCACCCGCCGGTCGATCCTGCGGGCTGTGGCCGAGCGGGGCCCGCTCACGGCCACGGCATTGGCGGGCGAGCTACCCATCAGCCGCCAGGCCGTCGCCCGGCATCTCGGCCTCCTGCGGCACGCCGGGTTGGTGACGGCCGACCGGGCAGGCCGCGAGACGCGCTTCGTGGCCGTCCCGGCGCCCCTCGAGGACCTAGCGGCCTGGGCCGAGCAGACCGGGCGCCGCTGGGACGAGCGCCTGGCCCGCCTCCGCGTCCACCTGGAGCCGCCGAGGCCCCCAGGCCCGCCCGGCACCAGTGGCCCGAGGCAATAGCGCACGCCACGGCGAGCCTGAGGCAATCGCTATCGGTTTTCGTTCGCTATTGCCTCGACCTGTCCGGAACGACAGCTATTGCCTCGGCGGTGGGTGGCAAGGCCGGGCGTCAGCGTCCTTACAGACCGGTGAAGCCGGGGCCCGCGACGGGCCGGAGGCACGCCGCACGCCTAGCCTTGATGGCGTGACCACGGCCGGCGAGCCCGCGCCACCCGGCGAGCGCACGCCACCTGGCGATCGCACGGATGCCGGGGACCGCAGCGATGCCGACGCTGCGGGAACGCCCGTCGGCCGACGGCTCGTGCTGAGCATGCTCGGCCTCGGGGGGCTGGGCATCCTGTTCGGCGACGCCGCGCAGGCCCGCATCGAGCGGCTGCTGCGGCCCGTCACGCAGAACGATCCGACGGGGCTCACCTCTTTCGTCCCCACCTCCGGGCGCTTCCGCATCTACTCGGTGGTCGGGCACCTCCCGGAGCGCAGCGAGGCCGAGTACCGGCTCACCGTCGACGGCCTGGTCGACCGGCCGCTGACGCTCACGCTCGACGACCTGCGCCAGCGTCCCCAGACCGACCTGGTGCGCGACTTCCAGTGCGTCACCGGCTGGCGCGTGTTCGACGTGCCGTGGAAGGGCGTCAAGGTCGGCGAGCTCCTCGACGAGGCCGGTGTCCAGCCGGCGGCCACCCACCTGCGCATCTGGTCGTTCGACGGGGCGTACACCGAGAGCCTCACGCTCGACCAGGCCCGGCGCGACGACGTGCTCGTGGCCCACGAGATGCTGGGCGAGCCCGTCACCCGTGCGCACGGCGGCCCGGTCCGGCTCTACGTCGCCCCCATGTACGGCTACAAGTCGCTCAAGTGGCTGGAGCGGATCGAGGTGACGAGCGAGCTCGATCCCGGCTACTGGGAGGAGCGGGGCTACGACATCGACGCCTGGATCGGGCGGTCCAACGGCCGCGACGACGAACCGGTCTAGTCCGGTGGCGGCATCGGACGACGGGCTGCTCGCCCGGTTCACGGCGGCCGAGCGGGCGCTCCACTGGGCGACCGCCGTCGTGGTGCTCGCCTGCGCGGTGACGGGCCTCGTGCTGTACATCGGTCCGCTGAGCACCCTCGTGGGCCGGCGCAACCTGGTGAAGGACGTCCACGTGATCTCCGGCCTCGCCATGCCGGCGCCGCTGATCCTGGCCTACGCCGGACGGTGGCGCGACGCCGTGCGAGCGGACGTGCGCCGCCTCTCGCGGTGGACGGCCGCCGACCGGCGCTGGCTGCGCACGCGCGGCCGCGAGGCGCGGGCGTTGGTGGGCAAGTTCAACGCCGGTCAGAAGGCCAACGCCGCCTTCGTCGCCGGGATGATCCCGCTGATGGTCGCGACCGGGTCGATCATGCGCTGGTTCGGGCCCTTCCCGTTGTCCTGGCGCACGGGGGCGACCTTCGTGCACGACTGGACCGCGATCGCCACGTGGCTGGTCGTCGCCGGCCACATCGTCATCGCCCTGGCCGACCGCGGGGCGTTGCGGGGCATGATCACCGGCCGGGTGACCCGGCGGTGGGCCGAACGCCACCATCCCCTGTGGGCCGAGCGTGTGACCGGGCCTACGATGGCGGCCCGCCCGACCCAGGAGGAAACGTGGACGTCCGCATCGGGGTGAAGAACTCGCCGAAAGAGCTCGAGGTGACCTTGGCCGACGACACCGACAGCGACGCCGTGCGCGAGCACGTCGACACCGCGCTCAAGAACGGCGGCGTCATGTGGCTCACCGACCGCCGGGGCCGCCAGTTCGGCGTGCCCGTCGACAAGCTGGCCTACATCGAGATCGGCAGCCCCGAGGTGTCGCGCCGCATCGGCTTCGGCGGGTAGAACGCCCCCGGTGGCCCGGATGGTGGCGCCCCGGCTGCTCGACCGCCGGCTGCTGTTCGTCACCGGCAAGGGCGGGGTCGGCAAGACGACGGTCGCCGCCGCGCTCGGCTCGTTGGCGGCGTCGCAGGGCCGGCGCACCCTCCTGTGCGAGGTCGACGCCAAGGGCGACCTGGCCGACGCCTTCGAGACCGAGCCCACCGAGTTCCGCGAGCGGGAGGTCGCGCCGGGGCTGTGGGCGATGACGATGGACACCGAGGCGTCGCTCCGGGAGTACCTCTCGCTGCAGCTCCGGTTGCCGCTGCTCGCCCGCCTGGGGCCGCTCGCCCGCACGTTCGACTTCGTCGCCAACGCCGCGCCCGGTGTCAAGGAGATCTTGACCGTCGGCAAGCTGTGCCACGAGGTGCGGGAGCGCCACTACGACCTCGTGGTGGTGGACGCCCCGGCATCGGGCCACGTCGTGGGCCAGCTCGCCGCCCCCGAGGCCATCAAGGAGCTGGTGAGGGTGGGCTTGGTGCGGGACCAGACGGGCTGGATGCTCGACATCCTCAGCGATTCGGCCGTCACCGGGGTCGTGATCGTGGCGACGCCCGAGGAGATGCCGGTGAGCGAGACGGTCGAGCTGGCGGCCCGGTTGCGCAAGGAGACGGTCGTCGACCTGGCGGGGGCAGTCGTCAACCGGGTGCTGCCGGAGCTGTTCACCCGCGGCGAGGAGGAGACCTTTCAGGCGTTGCGCCGGGCGCCCGAACGGGTGGCCGCACTGGCGGCGGCGCTCGACGGGCCGGTGGAGCCGCTGCTCGCCGGGGCCGAGTTGGCGGTCAGGCTGCGGCGCACGCGGGCCGAGCACCTGGCCGAGCTGCGCGCGGGCCTGCCCGAGGGGACCGAGCTGCTGTACGTGCCGGAGCTGTTCCAGCGCAGCCACGGCGTGCGGGCGACGCGGATGATCGCCGAGGCGCTGGGTGCGGAGCTCGGCTACTGATGCCTGTGGCCACCGCGGCGTCGCTGGAGCCGCTGTTGGCGGCCAAGGAGATCGTGATCTGCTGCGGCTCTGGCGGTGTGGGCAAGACCACGGCCGCCGCGGCCTCGGCGGCGATGGCGGCGGCCCGCCTCGGCGGCAAGGTGCTGGTGATCACGGTCGACCCGGCCCGGCGGCTGGCCAACGCGCTGGGGCTGGAGCGGTTCGGCAACGTGGAGACGCAGATCCCGCCCGAGCGGTTCCGCGCCGCGGGGGTCGCCGAGGTGCGCGGCGAGCTCTGGGCGGCGATGCTCGACACCAAGCAGTCGTGGGACGAGCTGGTGCGGGCCCACGCCCCGGACGCCGCCACGCGTGACGCCATCCTCGCCAACCCGCTGTACGAGAACATCACCGGCCGCTTCGTGCACAGCCACGACTACATCGCCATGGAGCGGCTCTACGAGATCCACGCCTCCGGCCGCTACGACCTGATCATCGTCGACACGCCGCCGACCCGGAACGCCATCGACTTCCTGGTGGCACCGGAACGCATGGCCGACTTCTTCTCGAGCCGGCTGCTGCGCTGGCTCACCGTGCCCGCCCGGAGCCGGGTGTTCACGGCGGCGTCGCGGCCGTTCTACACGGTGGCCGACCGCATCCTGGGGTCGCAGTTCCTGCAGGACATCGCCGAGTTCTTCCTGTTGTTCCAGGCCATGTACGACGGCTTCGTCGAGCGGGCGCGGGCCGTGACCCGCACGCTGTCGGACAAGCGCACCACGTTCGTCGTGGTGTCGACCCTGGAACCGTCGCCGGTCCGGGAGACGGAGTACTTCGTCGACGCGCTGGCCGAGCGCAAGCTGCACCTGGGGGCGGTCGTGCTCAACAAGGTGCTGCCCGAGTGGTTCGGTGACCGGGCGGCGAGCGACGTGGCGACGCGGCTGGTGGCCGACCCCGCCGCCAGTGCTGCGGCCGTCACCGGGGCACACACCGGTGCCGACGATGATCTCGGCCCGCCCGACCAGGTCGGCCGGGTGCTGGGCGAGGTGGGGGAGAGCTTCCTCAACTTCCAGGTCGTGGCCAGGCGGGAGGCCGAGCAGCGGGCCGAGCTGGCGGGGATGTCCGACGTCGTGGTCGCCGTCCCCTACGCCGACCACGACATCACCGACCTGGCCGGCCTCCTCGAGCTGGCGAAGTCGCTGTGGGGGTGACCCGCAAACTCCCGGAGCCACGGCACAATCGTCGGCGATGGCCACGCTTGCCGAGCTGACACGCTTCTTCACCCGGCTCGACCCGGGCGCCATCGCCCACCTCCAGCGCCTGGTGGCGAGCTGGGGGCTGCTCGCCGACTTCTGCTTCGCCGACCTGCTGCTGTTCGGCCTCGTGGGCGAGCCCCGCGAGGGGGCCAACCGGTTCGTGGTGCTCGGCCAGGTCCGCCCGACCACCGCCCAGACCGCGTACCGCGCCGACTGGGTGGGCACGGTCCTCGAGGAGGAGGACCGGCCGCTGGTCGGCCGCTCGCACCGGCTCGGCGAGATCATCGAGGGCGAGATCGTCATCCCGTCGCTGAAGGAGCGGGTGCGCGTGCTGTGCATCCCCGTGCGCCACGGGGGGCAGGTCGTGGGCGTGCTCACGCGGGAGTCGGCACCGGCGTTCGGCCGCCAGCCGGGCGAGCTGGAGCGCACCTACGTCGACGTGTTCAACCGCTTCGCCCGCATGATCGCCGCCGGTGACTTCCCGTTCGACGCCGAGGACGTGGAGAGCGAGGAGCTCCCCCGCGTCGGCGACGGCGTCATCGTCCTCGACGCCTCCGGGCGGGTCGAGTACTCGTCGCCCAACGCGGTGTCGTCGCTCCACCGCCTCGGCGTGCACGCCAACGCCGAGGGCCTGCGCTTCTCGGACCTCGGGCTGGAGGAGACGGTGGTGCGCACGGCCTTCACCGTCGGGGCTCCCGTGACCGAGGAGCTGACCCGGGGGATGGACGTCGCCGTGCTGATGCGGGGCATTCCGCTGCTCGACCACGGGGCGGTGACGGGCGCCGTGGTGCTGTTGCGAGACATCTCGGAGCTACGTCACCGCGACCTGCTCCTCCTGTCGAAGGACGCCACGATCCGCGAGATCCACCACCGGGTGAAGAACAACCTCCAGACGATCTCGTCGCTCCTGCGGCTGCAGGGGCGCCGCCTGGCGCGGGGTGAGGCCAAGACGGCCGTCGAGGAGTCGGTGCGACGCATCCGGTCGATCGCGCTGGTCCACGAGATCCTGTCGCGCGAGCCGGGCGACGACGTCGCCTTCGTCGACATCGTCAAGCCCCTGGTGGGGATGGTGGCGGACAGCATGATCGCGTCGGAGCACCCCATTCGCTTCCACATCGACGGGGACGGCGGCGTGCTGACGGCCAGCGTGGCCACGCCGCTCGCCGTCGTGATCAACGAGCTGCTGCAGAACGCGGTGGACCACGCCTACCCACCGGACCTCGACCTCACGGCCACCCCCGGCCAGGTGCGGGTCGAGATCGTGAGGGAGGCCGACGTCCTGCGGCTGCGCGTGGCCGACGACGGCGTGGGCCTGCCGCCGGGGTTCGACCTCGACCGCGCCATGGGCCTGGGCTTGTCGATCGTGCGGACGTTGGTGGCCGGCGACCTTTCGGGCGAGATCTCGATCACCCGGGGTGATGGCGGCGGCGACCGTCCGGGGACCGAGGTGGCGTTGAGCGTGCCGGTGGACGCCACGCGCGACCGCCTGGGTCTGGCGTGATGTCTGGCGAGCGCTCGGCCCGCCCCCCAGCTCCCCAGCAGGTACGAGAACTACGAGAAGGCGCTCAGGAGGCTGCCCGGCGCTGCCGGGCCACCCACTGGCGGCGCAGGATGCGGCGCTCCTCCTCGGAGGTGCCTCCCCAGATGCCGCTGTCCTGGTTGGTCACCAGCGCGTACTCGAGACACTCGCGCTGGACCTCGCACTGGCAGCACACGGCCTTGGCGGATTCGATCTGCTCGATCGCCGGGCCCGTGGTGCCGACCGGGAAGAACAGGTCGGGGTCAGTGTCACGACAGGCGCTGAGCTTGCGCCAGTCGTCGTTCTCGACGGACGGACTGATGATGATGCTACGGCTCTGGGTCAGGGCCACGTGACCTCCACGGCGGATTCGGGTCACCGGTGTTTGTGACAAGTTTCACATGCCACCGCGACTCGGAACAGGCTGCGTGTGGCTGCGACGGCCACAACATACTGGAAGTTGACGTGGTCGGCAAGGACTTTTTCGTGGCGCGAAAGTCAGATTCGTGACCCTCGTGATTGGGCACAAGGGGGCAGCGGGGCTGGCCCGGGAGAACTCGCTGGTGGCGTTCCGGGCGGCGCGGCGGGTGGGAGCCGACGGCGTCGAGCTCGACGTGCGACGCACCGGGGACGGTGCGCTCGCCGTCCACCACGACCCGAACCTCCCCGACGGGCGGGCGCTGCTCGGTCTGACGGCGGACGAACTGCCCGAGGGCATGGTCGCGCTGCCCGCGGTCCTCGACGCCTGCGAGGGATTGGCGCTCGTCAACGTCGAGATCAAGAACTGGCCGCTCGACCCGGACTACGACGAGTCGCTCGGCATCGCCGAGGCCGTGGTGGCGGCGTTGGCGGCTCGACCCGACGCGGAGCGCGACCGCTACGTCGTGTCGTGTTTTCACCTCGAGACGATCGACCGCATGCGCGAGCTCGCCCCCGACGTGGTCACCGGCTGGCTCGTGGGCCTCGTCGGCCCCGACGACGGGGCACAGGTCGTCGCCGAGGCCGGACGTCGCGGCCACCGGGCGCTCCACCCCCATCACGGCCTGGTCACCTCGGGGCTGGTCGAGCGGGCCCACGCCGCGGGCCTGTCGGTCAACGCGTGGACGTGCAACGAGCCGGACCGCATCCGCTGGCTGGCCGACGTCGGCGTCGACGGCATCATCACCGACGTCCCGGACGTGGCGCTCAGGGCCCTCGGCCGCTGACCTCTCTCAAGGGAGGACCAGGTCCAGCACCTCCGGCTGGTGGCGGAAGTCGAGCAGCTCGGTGTCGCCCAGGTGGTCGCCGTCGACCTGGTAGGGGACCGGACCGTAGGCCCGGACGCCGAGGGCCGGCAGGTCGGTGCGGTGGTCGACCCAGCGGCTGCGGCGCAGCGCCGCCCCGCCGCCGAGGGCCGAGGCGACGACCCGGAGGGTGCGGCCGAAGGCCAGGGTGCGCAGCGTGATCGCCGCCAGGCCGCGGTCGAGCGTGGCCTCGGGAGCGAGGCTCAGGGGCCGGTTGCCGAGGTACGTGTAGGGATCGGTGTTGAGGACGATCGTCATGTAGGCGTCGTCGATGACGGAGCCGTCGGCGTGGTGGACGGCGAAGCGGGGGCGGCTGCGGTCGTAGTGGCGGGTCCAGGTGTCGAACCCGGCGTAGACGAACAACGGATGGCCGGCGTAGCGCTTGA
>DASQUY010000331.1:0-4702 GCA_035641055.1 Acidimicrobiales bacterium
AATGGTCGTAGCGCGGTCGGCAACCGCTCGGCGGACGGGGGTTCGATTCCCCCCAGCTCCACTCCGGCCCGTCCGGCCGCGACCCAGATCCGGCGAGCGAGATGACGGAGATGACGATGCTCGACCTGGACATGATCGACCTCGACGAGCTGGCCGTAGCGCTCGAGGACCACTCCGCCGGCTACGACGCCTGGTGGCTGTTCGATCCCACCACCGGTGAGACCGGCTACTACAGCCGCGACGCCGACGACGTCGAGGACCTCGACGACCTCCTGGAGGAGGGCCTGCTCCCCGTCGCGGCGCTGCCGTCGTCCGAGGGCTACCGGGACATGGAGGACTTCACCGAGCGGGTCGCCGAGCGGCGCCCGGCGGAGCTGCTCGCCCGGGCCATCGAGGGACGGGGCGCCTTCCGCCGGTTCAAGGACGCGCTGTTCGACTTCCCCGAGCTGCGCGACCAGTGGTTCGCCTTCCACGACGCCCGCATGCGCCGCCGCGCCCTCGAGTGGCTGGCCGACCACGACATCATCGACGCGCAGACGGCGGCCCAGGCGCAGGCCCGTCACCCGGACCCGCCGGTGGGCGGGGCCTCGGCCACGCTGGCCCGCCGGGTGGCCGACGACCTGCGCGAGCTCTACGGCGACCGGCTCGTGCAGGTCGTGCTCTACGGCTCCCGCGCCCGGGGCGACCACCACGAGGAGTCGGACCTCGACCTGCTGGTCGTGCTCGACCGGGTGGACGACCGCGAGGCGGAACGTGACTTCATGGACGACGTCATCTGGCAGCACACCTATGAGAGCGACATCCTCGTGAGCGCCCTTGCGGTGTCCGCGGACGAGTTCGCTAAGGCGGAGACAGGATTCTTGCGCAATGTCAGGGCCGACGGGATCGCCGCATGACTGGCTCCGAGTGGCTGGATCGTGCCCGGCGGGACCTCGACAACGCGCGGCTCCTGGTAGAGGCCGGCGGCAACGATGCTGCGGTGTCGCGCGCCTACTACGCCGCGTTCTACGCCGCCAAGGCTGCGCTCAACTGCCTTGGCCACGACCCCTCGACGCACGGCGGGGTGCACTCGGCATTCGGCCGCTACGTCCTGAAGGAGGGCGGAGGCAGCCCTACCGCCGGCCGAGCGCTCAACCGCTTGTTCGACCGAAGGACCCGAGCCGACTACACGACAGCGTCCCTGACCGAGGCCGATGCCCGGGACGCCATCGACCGCGCCCGAGTCGTCGTCGACGCCGTGGAGGCGTGGCTGGCCGGACGGCAGGGGTGACCGTCACTCCAGCGCCGGGGCGCCCGACACCGCCTGTGCCCCGCCGCCGGCGCGGACCACCAGCACGACGCCGAGCGCAATGAGCACGCCGGCCGGAGCGGCGGTCGCGGGCGGGACCTCGCCGAACGCCGCCCACGCCAGCAGGCCCGCACCGACGATCTCGAACAGGATCGCCACCGACACCAGCGTCGGGCTGGTCGTGCCGAGCACCCGGTTCATCACCGTGTGGCCGAGGAGCTGCGGTCCCGCCATGAGGCCGACCAGCGCCAGCCAGGTCACGGCGTCGTAGCGGCCGCCGGCCAACGGCTGGCGCCCCGCCAGGCACACGACCAGCAGGGCGCCGGCCGCCACGCCGTAGCAGACCAGGCTGTAGACGCTCGTCGGCAGCGTCCGCCGCACCTGGGCGCCCACGGTGACGTAGGCGGCGGCGAACACCCCGCCGGCGAGCGCCAGGAGGTCGCCGAACAGCGCCCGCGGCTCGACCGACACGTCGACGCCGCTCAGCATGATCACTCCGGCCACGCCCGCGCCAATCCCCCACCAAGCCCCCACGGGCACGTGCTCGCCCCGCCCGCGGGCGATGACCGCCGCCCACACCGGTTGCGTGGCCACCAGCGCCACCGAGGAGGCCACGGAGGTGAACGACAGGCTCGGCACCCACGTGGCGAAGTGGGCCGCGAGGAACAGACCCGCCACGGTCGAGAGCCGACGCTCGCGCTGCCCCAGGGGCGTCGTGGCCCTCACCCGGCCGCCGGCCGCCGAGGACCCACCGGCCGAGGATCCCTCAGCCGAGGACACGCCGGCCGGCGACCCCGCGGCCGACGACCCGCCGGCTGGCGATCGCCCGCCCCACGGCCAGGCCACGACGACGGCCAGGACCGGCAGCGCCAGGGCGTTGCGCCAGAAGGCGATCGCCAGCGTGGGGGCGTCCGCCACCCGGATCAGCGGCGCCGCGGTCGACACCGCGGCGACCGCCAAGGCCAGGAGGGCAAGGTCCCGGGGCGATGGTTGTCTCGTTCGTGGTGCAGCTATGCGGTCAGTTTCCGCACAGCTGCACCCGGTTCGCGAAATCCGGGCCTTGCTTTTGCACGGTAAGTGCGAAAACCTGGCCGTGTGGCGACCGCGTCCTTCAACCCGTTCGAGCCGGGGTTCGCCGACAACCCCTACGAGCAGTACGCCGCCATCCGCGACCAGGGGCGCGTCCAGCGCACCGCCTTCGGCACGCTCCTGCTGTCCCACTACGACGACTGCTTCGACCTGCTCCGGCTACCTGGCACGAGCGTCGACGAGCGCAACGCCAACATCGACGTCACCTTCGAGCCGCCGGAAGACCTCGCTGAGCGCTTCGCGAGACGCCGGGAGCGCCGCTCGATCCTCGGGCTCGACCCGCCCGACCACACGCGGCTGCGGGGGCTGGTGTCGAGCGCCTTCACGGTCCGCCGGGTCGAGCGGCTGCGGGAACGGGTGCGGGAGCTGGTCGCCGAGCTGCTCGACGAGGTGGCGGCCGCCGGGGCTGGCGGCGATCCAGTGGACCTCATCGCCCGCTTTGCGTTCCCGCTACCGTTCATGGTGATCAGCGAGCTGCTGGGGATGCCCGAGGGCAACCGCGACGAGTTGCGGGGCTGGTCACACACCATCACGCTCGGGCTCGAGCCCATTGTCGACGACGACACCCTGCGCCAGATCGCCGACGCCAGCGACAACATGGTGCGCCACGTCGACGAGGCCATCGCCTGGAAGCGCGCCCATCCCGCCGACGACCTGCTCTCGGCCATGATCGCGGCGACGGACGAGGGCGGCGACCGCATGTCCGCCGACGAGCTGCAGATCCAGGTGATCCTGCTCTACCTCGCGGGTCACGAGACGACCGTCAACCTCATCGGCAACGGCACGCTGGCCCTGCTGCGGCACCGCGATCAGCTCGAACGCCTGGTCGGCGACCCGTCGCTCGACGCCAACACCGTCGACGAGCTGCTGCGCTACGACAGCCCCGTCCAGATGTCGCGCCGGATCGCCATGGCCGAGATGGAGGTGGGCGGGGTGGCGGTCGAGCCGGGCGAGGTGGTCACCACGCTGCTGGGCTCGGCCAACCACGACCCCGACAAGTGGGGCCCCATGGCCGACGACCTCGACCTCGGGCGGGAGGAAGCGGGCGCCCACCTGTCCTTCGGCAGCGGCATCCACCACTGCCTGGGGTCGTCGCTGGCCCGGCTCGAGGGCGCCGAGGCGATCCCCGCCCTGGTGCGCCGGTTCCCGCGCCTGGAGCTAGCGGCGGACCGGCCGGCGTGGAACGGCCGGGTCGTGCTGCGGGGCCTGGACACCCTCCCGGTGACGGTCGGCTGATCCCCGCCCCCCGCCGGCCCGCAGCTACCCGAGGTCATGGGTTCCACCAACCCGAGCCCGAGGTGATGGGTTCCGAATCCGGAACCTATGGCCTCGCCCTCGACGCCGCGGAACCTATCGCCTCGGGTGCACGCTGGCGTCGGACGTGCTCACACCTTGAGGAAGCGGCTGAGCGCCCACCCCGATCCGGCGGCGCCGATCACGATGCCGAGCACCACGACGATGGCCGCCGTCCATGTGAACTGACCCGTCGAGGCGACGAAGCCGCCCAGGATGTCGTCGTAGTCCGGGTTGCGCGACGCGTCCTCCATGGCGTTGTTGAGCCCCCACACGGCGCCCAGTGCCAGGAGACCCCCCACCAAGCCCGACACGATGCCCTCGAGCATGAACGGGACCCGGATGAACCAGTTGGTGGCGCCCACCAGCTTCATGACCTCGATCTCGCGCCGCCGGGCGAAGGTGGCCAAGCGGATGGCGTTGAGGATGAGCATCAGAGAGGCCACCAGTAGGCCGATGGCGACCGCGAGCATCGCCCGCTGCGAGAAGTTGGATACCCCCCGTACCGTCCTCACGCCCTCGGTCTCGCCCTTGGCCTCGAAGACGCCGGGCTGCGCCGCGTACTGCTGGCGGAGGCTCTCGACCGCACCCGGCTCGGTGGTCCTCGGCACGATCCGGAAGGAGGGCGGCACCAGCTCGGGATCGTCCTCGAGCTGCTGCATCATGGCGGCGTTGTCGCTGAAGAGCTGCCGCGCCTCCTCGTTGCTCTCCTCGACGCCCACGAAGCGGTAGCTGGCGATCTCGGCGTTGTTGTCGATGTCCTCCTCCAGCGCCGCCTGCTGCTCCTCCGTGATGCTCCGCTGCAGGAAGACGATCACCTGGATCCCTTCCTGCCAGCGGGTGGACTGGTTGTCCACGGCCTCGCGCAGCAGCAACGTCGAGCCGAACAGGCCCAGCGACACGGCCACCGTGAGGATGGCGGCGAGCGTGAGCGTGATGTTGCGGCGCAGGTTGATGGCCGTCTCGCGGAAGATGTAGTCCAGCTTCACTGGTACACACCCCGGAGCTGGTCGCGGATGATCATTCCCTCGT
>DASQUY010000332.1:0-2088 GCA_035641055.1 Acidimicrobiales bacterium
CCGCCGGTCTCACCGCGGCGGAGACCCGGGCCACGATCGCCAGCGGCCTGCGCGCCGGCACGGCCCGGCCACGCCACCCCGTCCGCTAGGGACCTCGGAGGTCGCAGCGACTTCAGCGTCGACGGGCGCGCTCGTGTCTCCCGAGGGGTGGCTGCGTTCCGCCCGAGCCGTCGCTCCTGGTGCCGGTGCCCTGGGCGTCGGCGGCGCATGGTCCCTACCACGGCCCGTCGGGGTGTCCACCGGACGGCTCGACCCACTCGCTCGCCGCTGGCTCGCTCGCTAGGGCCCGCTGCGCTCTCGCCTCGCCTGACGGCGCCGCTGGACACCCCCAGGACGGGCCGTGGTGGCCGGGCCCTGCCGCCGACGCTTCCGGGGCCGCCGGCAGCCACCAGGATCCACGCCCCGGCGAAACGGAGATCGCCCTCATGGACGAGCCCGAGCGCCTCACCTTCACCTTCTGCCCGTGGCCCGACCCGCTCATCGACCCGTACGGCCAACACCCCGACGGCGACTGGAGCCGCCTCGCCTGGCTCCCGGTCATCGGGCCCAGCTCGTGGCTGGTGTGGGGAACCCTCACCCGCCAGCTGCACCACGACCCGCAGGTCACCTGGGACCTGGGCGAGCTGGCGGTGACCCACGGCCTGGTCGGCGGCACCGGGCGCAGCAGCGTCATCCGGCGCACGATCTCCCGCCTGTGCCAGTTCCACATCCTGGCGCCACTCGACGGCGACGACCGCTACCTGGTGCGAATGACCGCCCCGCCGCTGAGCCACCGGCAACTGCGCCGCCTCCCCGACTGGGTCGCGGAGCTGCAACGCCAGATCTTTGTCGAGACCACACGCCGACAGACGGCGTAGTGGGCGCCTGGGGCCGGTCACCCGGGTCGGGGAATCCCAGGGACCGGCCCCTGCGGCGCGTGCCGGACGGATTGCACCGGTCCTGGCCACCGCCCGGCAGAACTCCCTCATCGCTAACGGGGGGACCGAGCCCTTGCTCAGCGCCGACTCCGTGGGACGTCCCATCCCACCGTGCCCCCGCTCCCCGGACCGATCCTCGGGGGGCGGCCTACGCGCCCACAGGCACACGGGACGTTCGTAGGCCGGTTCCATGCCGGGCGGCTTTCGGCCACCGGCCCATGTCGGCGGGCATGGTCGCGCCCGGGCGCGACCACGCGTCGGGCACACCCCTGCGGCTCCTGTCCTGCCTGGCGAGCCCATCGGGGGCGGCGGGGTGGCGGTGGGAGCCGACCGGCCGGGTCGGCTGGCGGGGGGTCCCTACCACGGCCTGCCGGGGTGTCCAGCAGACGGCTCGACCCACTCGCTCGCCGGGCTCGCTCGCTGGGGCCGCTGCGCTCTCGCCTCGCCTGACGGCGCCGCTGGACGCCCGTCGCTCGGCCGTGGTGCACGGGACCCGCAGCCGACCCGGCCGGGGCCATCGGCCGCCACCAGCGCACCGCCCCGCAGACAGGAGCCACCATGACCGACACACCCGCCTTGCGCATCGACATCGACGGCACCGTGACCGCATTGCCCGACGCCAGCTACGAGACCATCCACCTCGGTGTCGGTGGGTGGATCGAGGCCGTTCCCACCGATGGCCGCATCGTCATCTGGGTCAACGAGGAAGGCAAGCTCAACCACCTTCCGTTCAACCCGCTCGGCCACGCCCTATGGGCACAGGTCGACCACTACGGTTGCATCGACGCAGGTGACTGGCTGGCCGGCCCCTGTGTGGTCACGGGGCCAACCGACGACAAAGGCAACACCACCAGCGTCGCCGACTGGGTGCTGCCCACCCTCACAGCCCTGGCCGCCACCGCTCGGCGCGGGCCCGCCAACCCCGCTGGGCGAGAGGCACCGGCGGACGGCTGACGCTCCTCCCTCGTGCCCCTCGGCCCACCTCGCCCAGGAGCACGAGCTGGAGGGTCTGATCGACCCACCACCACCCGAGGCGCGGTCGACCTCGGAGTCAACCGCCAGCCACACCCAACGGCGCCGCGTCGCCCCGCATCGTCGCGGACGGTGCACGCGGGGGACGGCCGCCGGGCGGCACGGGGCGGCAGCGCCGGGCGGCCAGCGGGGCGGGAGG
>DASQUY010000333.1:0-7454 GCA_035641055.1 Acidimicrobiales bacterium
CCACAACCGCCGGTGGGCGGTGCCGGCCGGGTAGGGGGCGAGCAGCTCGGCCCGGCCGCCGCCCGGCAGCACCAGGTGAGCGGGCGGGGACCCGCGGTCGTAGCGCTCGGTGCCCGGACCGGCCGGCCGCCGGGGCTCGACGACCCAGAACCCGCCCGGCAGCTCCGTCGACAGATGCAGGCGTAGGCCGTCGCCGTCGCCACGGGCCTCAAGCGCGGCCGGGATCACCGCCGACGTGTTGACCACCAACAGGTCGCCGGGTGTCAGGGCGTCGGGCAGCTCGGCGAAGCGACGGTGGCTGATGCCGGCATCGCCGGCGGCGCTGCGGGCCACCATCAGCCGGACGTCGGCGCGGGCGTCGGACCCGAGCCGTCCGCCGTCGTGCTGCAGCTCCACCGGGGTCCCGGCCTCGCCGCCCAGGGGGATCCGGAACGACCGCAGGCCGGACGTGTCGATGACCCTCATGAGTAGACCTCGACCGGATCTGGCGCCTCCAACCAGTCCTCGACGCGGTGGCGGCCGCTGGGAGGGCGCTCCCGGATCAGGCGGACCAGCCCGGGAACCCGGCTCTCGGGCGTCGGCCGGTCGGAGATGTCCTCGCCGGGGAAGGCGTCCTGGTGCATCTGCGTGCGCATGTCGCCGGGGTCGACCCACCAGACCCGCACGCCGGGCTCCTCGGCGGCCAGCACCCGGCTGAGCTGCTCGAGCGCCGCCTTCGAGGCGCCGTACCCGCCCCAGCCCTCGTAGCTCTCCACGGCGGCGTCGGACGTGACGTTGACGATCGCACCCCGCGTCTCCCGCAGGTGGGGGAGGGCGGCCTGGACGATCCGCAGGGGCGCCACCACGTTGGTGGCCAGGATGCGCTCCAGGTCGCCGGTGCGGAGCCACGCCACGTGGGGGAGGGGCGAGGGCCCCAGCGTGCTCGCGTTGTTGACGAGCAGCTCGAAGCCACCCTGCCCGGCGGCGGCGTTGACCAGCGCCGCTACGTGCACGGGGTCACCGATGTCCCCGGCCATGGCGATCACGTCGCCTTGGCGGCCGGCGTCCCTGATCGCGCGCCGCGCCCGCTCGAGGGCGTCGGCGTCCCGGCCGTCGACGACGAGGTTCCAGCCGTCGGCGGCCAGGTGGCGGGCCAGCGCCAGGCCGAAGCCCCGGCTGGCCCCCGTGATGAGAGCGGTCCTGCGCATCTCGTTGCTCCCTTCGTCTGCTGCGGAGCAACGTACGGAGCGATCCCGCCGCCGCCGTCGGCCGCGAGATGGGTTCTGCCTCGGTCGCGGGTCCTAGGCGCCCGGCGGTACTCCGCCCCCCGCGGCGGGGTCAGGCCCGCGGGTCCGCGAGCCCGACCCGGACCGCGAACAGCGCCGCCTGGGTGCGGTCGGCGAGCCGCAGCTTGGCGAGCAGGTTCGAGACGTGCGTCTTGACCGTCTTCTCCGACACGTACAGCTCGGCGGCCAGCTGGCGGTTCGACAGGCCCCGGCCCAGCCCGGCCAGCACCTCGCGCTCGCGTGCCGTGAGCCGGTCGAGGTCGGGATGGGCCGGCGTCGACTCGGCGGTGTCGGTGCCGTCGGCGACCTTGGACATCACGACGGCGGCGGCCTCGGGCGCCAGCAGAGGCTCGCCGCGGTGCACCGCCCGGATGGCTTCGTCGAGGGCGGCGGGCCCGGCGTCCTTGAGCAGGTAGCCGTCGGCGCCCGCCTGGATGGCGGGGATCACCTGGTCGGCACCGCTGAAGCTGGTCAGCACCAGGAGGCCGACCGGTGACCCCGAGGCCCGCAGCCGCCGGATGACCTCGATGCCGCCGACGCCGGGCATGACGACGTCGGTGAGCAGCACGTCGGGCGCGGCGCTCTCGACCAGGCGCACGGCCTCGTCGCCGTCGGCCGCCTCGCCCACGACCTCGAACCCCTGGGCCTCGAGGAACGACCGCAGGCCCTGCCGCACCACCGGATGGTCGTCGCAGATCGCCACCCGGATCGGTCTTTGAGGATCTTCCGGGGTCACGGCCGGATCTTCCTTCAACGTCCCTGTGGCACCCGCAGCTCGACCGTCGTACCGGCGGCGGGTGCCGACGTGATCGTGAGCGAGCCGCCGAGCGACGCCGCCCGCTCGTGCATCGACGTGAGACCCAACCGGCGCGCCCGCAGGGCCCGGGCCGCGGGGTCGAAGCCGCGGCCGTCGTCGGTCACCCGCAGGACGAGCGTGGTGTCACCGTCCTCCTCGACCCCGACCCTGGCCCACACCCGCCGGGCCTCCGCATGCCGCAGCGCGTTGGTCACCGCTTCCTGGGCGATCCGCAGGATCTGATGCTCGTCGTCGGGGTCGAGCTCGGGCAGCTCGCCGGCCTCCAGCTCGACCGGGACGTCGTGCGCCCGCCCTGCCACCGTGAGCTGGGCCCGGAGCGTGGTCACCAACCCGTCGCGCTCGAGGTCGGCCGGACGGAGGCCCTCCACGGTCGTCCGCAGCTCGGCCGCGACCCGGCCCGCGAGCGACCGGACGGTGGCGAGCTGGGTGGCGGCGGCGCCGGGATCGGTCTCCAGCAGCCGGCCGGCGGTGTCGGCGGCCAGCTGGACGCTGAACAGCGACTGGCTCATCGCATCGTGCAGCTCGCGGGCGAGCCGCCCCCGCTCCTGCACCAGCGCCAGCTCCCGGCTGTCCTCGAACAGGCGTGCCTGGTCGATAGCGATGGCAGCGTGGGAGGCGAGGAGCACGACCGCCGACTCGTCGGCGGCGCTGAACGTGGGCGCCCCCCGCTTGTCCGTCAGGTAGAAGGCGCCGATGATGTCGCCCGCGGAGACGATGGGGACGCCCAGGAACGAGCGCATCTGCGGGTGGGCCGGGGGCCACCACCCCCGGAAGCGCGGGTCCTGGGTGATGTCGGCGGTGCGGAACGGTGAGGGATCGGTGAGCATGGCGTCGAGCAACCCGTGCGTGCGCGGCAGCGGACCCAGTTCCTCGATGAGCTCGTCGCTCATGCCTGCCGGCACGAAGCGGGCGAACTCGTCGCCCTCGGGCTCGGGCAGGCCGATGGCGGCGTAGCGGGCGTCGACCAGGCCCCGCGCGCTCTCGGCCAGTTGGTGTAGCACCCGGTCCAGCGACGATCCGAGCGTCACCGCTCGCATGGTGGCCGACAGCGCCGCCAGCACGGCACTCGTGGCCTCGGGGTCGCCGACGGGGGTGGCCTCGGCGGGCTGCTCATCGACGGTTGGCACCACCAGGGAAGCTACCGCCGGGAAATTGGCACATACGTCCTCGGCCCCTCGCCACGTCTGACATAGTGGAACCCCATGGGGAGCACCACTACGCCGACAGCGGACAGCGGCGGCACGCCTGACTTCACCATCGTCCTCCGGGGCTACGAGCGCACGCAGGTGGACCTGTTCATCGAACGCCTGCAGGCGCGGATCGAGGAGTTGACCAGCGCCGCCTCGAAAGCCAAGACGGGCACCAGCGACGCCCGTGACCGCATCTCCGAGCTCGAACGGAAGGTCGCCGAGCAGGCCAAGCAGCTCGACGAGCAGGCCCAACCCACCCTGTCCGGGCTGGGCACGCGCGTCGAGCAGCTGCTGCGCCTCGCCGAGGAGCAGGCCCACGAGCACCGGGACGAATCCAAGCGCGAGGCCGAGAAGCTCATCGCCGCCGCTCACCTCGAGTCCAAGGAGGTCGTCGAGAAGGCGCGGGCCGTGGCCAGCGCGGTGAAGACGGCCGCCGAGCGTGAGGCCAAGGCCACACGCGAGGCCGTCGAGCGCGAGTCCAACGAGCTGCGCGAGACGGCCAAGCGCGAGGTCGAGGCCGTGCGGGCCGAGGCCGAGCGTGAGACCAACCAGCTGCGCACCGTCACCGACCACGAGGTCGCCGAGAACCGCGCCACGGCCGAGCGCGAGATCGCCAAGCTGCGCGCCACCGCCGAGCGCGAGATGATCGAGCTGCGCAACGTCGCCTCGCGCGAAGCCGAGGAGAAGCGGGCGGCGGCCTCCAAGCTGCTGACCAAGGCCAAGGAGAAGCGCGAGGCCGAGCTGCAGGCTCTCGAGCTGGAGCTCGCCGAGCGGCGCGAGCGGGTGGAGCGCGAGGAGAGCGAGCGGCACGAGACGGCCGTGGCCGCCACGCAGAAGCTCGTGGCCGAGGCCGAGCAGCGCGCCAAGACGGCCGACGATCGCGCCCGGGAGACCGAGGAGGCCACGGTCGCACGCCGCCGGGAGAGCGAGGCGCAGGCCTCCGAGATCATCGACAAGGCCAAGGCCTTCGCCGAGCGGACCGTGGCCGACGCCAAGTCGGACGCCGAACAGCTCGTGTTCGACGCCAAGACGCACGCCGAGGTGACCAAGCAGACGGCAGAGCGCGAGGTCGCCGGGCTCACCCGCCAGCGGGACGCCGTGACCAACCAGCTCACCCAGCTGCGCGAGATGCTGTCCGGGCTGGCCGGACTGGGCAACCTGCCTGGCGAGGAGCAAGCGGCCGTCGAAGAGGCGGCCGAGAAGGCCGAGGACGTGCGCGAGAAGGTCGAGGAGGCCGCGGCGGCGAGCGAGTCGTCGTCGGGGAAGACCAACAAGGCGGACGACGCCGGCGACTCCGATGACTCTGGCGACTCCGACGACGCCGACGACAAGGCCGAGGTGGCCGAGTCCAAGGCGCCGGCGGGGTGATCTCCGAGCCGCCGGACCGAACTGCACAGGTTCCGGCCGCATGAAGCTGGGGCTCGTCGTCGGCTACTGGCCGCCTGGTGGACCGCCGGCCGACGCGGCCGAGCAGATCACCGCTGCCGAGGCGCTGGGGTTCGACTCGATCTGGACCTCCGAGGCCTACGGATCCGACTGCTTCACACCGCTCGCCTGGTGGGGGGCGGCCACCCAGCGGGTGAAGCTGGGCACCGCCATCACGCAGATCTCGGCCCGCACGCCGGCATCGACCGCCATGACCGCCATCACGCTCGACCACCTGTCGGGTGGTCGCCTCATCCTCGGGCTCGGCGTCTCGGGACCCCAGGTGGTCGAGGGCTGGTACGGCCAGCCCTACGCCCGGCCGCTCGCCCGTACCCGGGAGTACGTCGAGATCGTGCGCCGCATCGTCGCCCGCGACGAGCCGGTCGAGTACCGGGGCGAGCACTACGCCCTGCCGCTGCCGGGCGGCACCGGGCTCGGCAAGCCGTTGCGCTCCATCGTCCGGCCCCTGCGCACAGACATCCCCATCTATCTCGGGGCGGAGGGGCCGAAGAACGTGGCGCTCGCAGCGGAGGTCGGCGACGGCTGGCTGCCGATGTTCTTCTCACCGCGGGCCGACGGCTTCTACCGGGAAGCCCTGGCCGAGGGATTTGCCAGGCCCGGCGCACGCCGCGGGCCGGACGACTTCGAGGTGCCGTGCGTGGTGCCGGTGGTGCCCGGTGACGACGTGGAGGCGTGCGCTGACGCCCTGCGTCCCAACCTGGCGCTGTACATCGGTGGCATGGGCGCCCGCGACCGCAACTTCCACAAGGATGTGTTCGTGCGGTTGGGCTACGAGGCGGAGTGCGAGAAGATCCAGGAGGCGTACCTGGAGGGCCGCAAGAAGGACGCGGCCGCCGCCGTGACCACCGCCATGGTCGATGACGTCTACCTCGTCGGCCCGCCGGCCAAGATCCGCGACGACCTGGAACGCTGGCGCCAGACGTGCGTCACCACCCTCCTCGTGGCCGGTCCCCGGCCGTTGCTCGAGCAGATCGCTGAGCTTGTCGGAGGCTGATACAGATAATTAGGGTCACCTAACATGGTGATCCTCAGCACTCGGCTCCTCGTCGTTCCGCCGCCGAGGTCGGCGGGCTGGACGGCACAACGTTCGCTCTCGTCAACTACCTGCCCGGCGACGCCCTCTACGTCGTCACCGATCCCGAGGACGGCTCGAGCGTGCTCTTCCAGCAGCTCGGCATGGAGATCCACCCGGACGTGCTGGCGGCGGCCGCCGGGGGCCCGCGGGCCGAGCTGAGCTTCGAGCAGGTCGACATGCTCCAGGCCGACCTACTCGTCGTCCACACCGGCGGCGGCGATCCCAGCGACGTTCCCGGCTACGACGCGCTGCCGGCCGTCAGCGCCGGCGCCGTCAGCGAGCTGGGCTTCGCCGAGGTCGTCGGCCTCAACACCCCGACGCCGCTGTCGATCCCGTTCGCTCTCGACCTCCTCCGCCCGGCGCTCGAAGCCGTCGCCTGATGGGGAGCGGGGCTCACCCGGGTGGCGGCGCGGCCTCGGCGAACGCGTCGGGGGGCGGACAGGCGCACATGAGGTTGCGGTCGCCGTAGCCGCCGTCGATGCGGCTCACGGGCGGCCAGTACTTGTCGTGCCGGAGCGCGGCGACCGGGTAGGCGGCGTCCTGACGGCTGTACGGCCGGTCCCAGGCGTCGACCAACAGGTCCTCGGCGGTGTGGGGCGCCTGGCGCAGCGGGCTGTGGGCGAGCGGCCACTCGCCGCTGGCCACGCGTTCGATCTCGCGTCGGATGGCGATCATGGCGTCACAGAACCGGTCGATCTCGGCGAGGGACTCGGACTCCGTGGGCTCGATCATCAGCGTGCCGGCCACCGGGAAGCTCATCGTGGGGGCGTGGAAGCCGTAGTCGATCAGGCGCTTGGCGAGGTCGTCGACGGTGACGCCGGTGGCCTTGGTGATGCCGCGGAGGTCGACGATGCACTCGTGTGCCACCCGTCCTCGGTCGCCCGTGTAGAGCACCGGGTAGTGGCCCGCCAAGCGAACGGCGACGTAGTTGGCGGCCAGGATCGCCACCTGGGTCGCCCGCCGCAGGCCGTCGGCGCCCATGAGCCGGGCGTAGGCGTAGCTGATGGGCAGGATGCCTGCCGATCCCCACGGTGCCGCCGAGACCGGGCCGGGGCCCGTGGGGGGTCCCGCCTCGGGGACCGTCGGGTGGTTGGGCAGGAACGGTGCCAGGTGCGCCCGGGCCGCCACGGGTCCGACCCCGGGACCACCGCCGCCGTGGGGGATGCAGAAGGTCTTGTGCAGGTTGAGGTGGCTGATGTCCCCGCCGAACCACCCGGGGCGGGCGATGCCGACGAGCGCGTTGAGGTTGGCGCCGTCGACGTAGACCTGCCCACCGTGGTCGTGGACGATGTCGCAGACCTCGGTGATCTGCGCCTCGAACACGCCGTGGGTCGAGGGATAGGTGACCATGAGCGCCGCCAGGCGGTCGCCGTGCTCGTCGGCCCTGGCGCGGAACTCTCCGAGGTCGATGTTGCCCCGGGCATCGCAGGCCACGACGACCACGCGCATGCCGGCCATGACCGCCGACGCCGCGTTGGTGCCGTGGGCGGACGCCGGGATCAGGCAGACGTCGCGCTGGTCCTCGCCCCGGCTGCGGTGGTAGGCGCGGATGGCGAGCAGCCCGGCCAGCTCGCCCTGCGAGCCCGCGTTGGGCTGCACGGAGACCGCGTCGTAGCCGGTCAGCTCGGCCAGCCAGGTCTCCAGGTCGTGGATGACCCGCA
>DASQUY010000334.1:0-6620 GCA_035641055.1 Acidimicrobiales bacterium
GAGGGCGAAGACGTTGGTCGATCCGCCCGGGAGCGCCGCCAGAGCACAATCGGTCCCCGCCAACCCGTTGGCCGCCTCGTTGAGCGTGCCGTCGCCGCCCAGCACCACCACGACCTCGACGCCGTCGGCGGCGGCGCCCTGCGCAAGGCGGGCGGCGTGGCCGCGCCGGCTGGTCTCGGCCAGCGTGAGCTCGTGGTCCGCAGCCAGCGCCTTGCCGATGACCACGCGGCTGCGCGGCGTCACCGACGACGCCGAGGTGTTCACCAGCAGCAGCAGCCTCATCGCGCCCGGACGCTACCCGGGCCAGGGTCGCGCCGAGGACGGCAGCGGGATTTGGCCGGCCCGCGAAATGCGGGCAGCATGGCGGGCCATGAACGTGGTCGTTTGCGTGAAGCAGATCCCGGATCCCGCCGAGCCCGGGAAGCTCGAAGCCGACAACACGCTCGATCGCAGCGGCAAGCTGATCCTCGACGAGTCCGACAGCTACGGGGTGGAGATGGGCCTCCAACTCGCCGACGCGGCCGGGGGCGGCGAGGTCACGCTGGTGTCGATGACGCCGGGCGGCGAGACCTCGGGGCTGCGCACGGCGCTGGCCATGGGTGCCGCCAAGGCGATCCTCGTCTCCGACGACGCGCTGTCGGGCGCCGGGGCGCTCGATACGGCCAAGGTGCTGGCGAAGGCCATCGAGCGGGCCGAGCCCGATCTCGTCCTCACCGCCACCGAGTCGACCGACGGTTACACCGGGACGATCCCCGAGCAGGTGGCGGCGCTGCTGGGCCTGCCGTCGGTCACCTTCGCCAAGCACGTCGAGCTGGCCGACGGCACCGTGAAGGTCCAGCGCCAGACCGAGGCCGGGTACGACGAGGTCGAGGCGCCGCTGCCGGCGGTCGTGTCCGTGACGGCCGGCGTGGTCGAGCCCCGCTACCCGAGCTTCAAGGGGATCATGGCCGCCAAGTCCAAGCCGGTCGATCAGCTCACGGTGGCGGACCTCGGGCTCGACGCTTCCGGGGTCGGTGCCGCCGGCGCCGGCCAGGAGATCGTGGCCGTCGACGATGCCCCCGAGCGCGAGGCCGGCGAGATCATCGAGGACGACGGCGAGGGCCACGCCAAGATCGTGGCGTTCCTCGAGGACCTCAAGGTGATCTAGGTCCGGCGACACCCCCCACCGCCGAGACGCAGCGACGACGCAGGAGACGCTTGAACACCATGGCTCTGAACCGCATCTGGGTGCTCGCCGAGGCCGCCGACGGCAAGGTCGCCCCGATCACGCTGGAGATGCTCGCCAAGGCCCGCGAGCTGGCCGAGACGGTCGAGGCCTTCTACGGCGGCGGCGACGCCGACGCCTTGGCCGAGACCCTCGGGGCCCACGGGGCCACCAAGGTGTACGCCACCGGCGACCTCGGCGGCAGCCTGCCGGGCGTCCCCCTGGCCTCGGCCATGGCCAAGCAGGTGGCCGACGGCAACGCCCCCGACCTCGTGATGATCGGCACCACCTACGACGGCCGCGACGTCGCGGCCCGGCTGTCGGTGGCGCTCGACAAGCCGGTGATCACCAACAACACCGAGATCGCCCTCGACGGCGACGCCGTGGTGGTGACCGAGCCGGTGTTCGGCGGCACCAAGCTCGTCCGCACCAAGTTCACGGCGGAAGCGCCGCACATCGCCCTGTTCCGGCCCAAGTCGTTCGCCGCCGAGTCGGCTGGCGGCGGGACGGCCGAGGTCGTCGCCATCGAGGTGCCGGAAGCCGGTAGCGCCAAGGTGCAGAACCGCCACGTCGAGGAGGCCACCGGCCCCAAGCTCGACGAGGCCAACGTGGTCGTGTCGGGCGGCCGGGGCCTGGGCGAGGCCGGCAAGTACGAGATGATCGAGCAGGTCGCCAAGCTGCTGAAGGCAGCACCCGGAGCGTCGCGGGCCATCGTCGACGCCGGCTGGGTGCCCTACAGCTACCAGGTGGGCCAGACCGGCAAGGTCGTGAAGCCCACCGTCTACATCGCCTGCGGCATCTCGGGCGCCACGCAGCACCTCGTGGGCATGAAGGGCTCCAAGAACATCGTCGCCATCAACAAGGACCCCGAGGCTCCGATCTTCTCGGTCGCCGACCTCGGCATCGTCGGCGACGTCCACAAGGTCCTCCCCAAGCTCATCGAGGCGTTGCAGAGCCGGTAGCCCGGGGCCCGCACGGGCCAGGCCCGGTTCGAGCGCCCGGGGCCACGAGTCCGGAGGCAATAACCGCCGCTGGAGAACTTTCGAGGCTATAGCCGCCGCTACCGGCGGTTATTGCCTCCAGAGTTGGCGATCGACGGTTATTGCCTCGCGGATGCGGCGGCCGGGCCACGTCACCAATAGTCGGGGACGCCTACGCTGACCCGTGATGTCCGCCGCCATCACCCGTCCCCGCCGCGCCTCGTGGACCAACTGGGGGCGCAATCAGGTGTGCGCTCCGGCCGAGATCCGGCGGCCGGCGTCCGAGGAGGAGCTCGCCGACCTGGTCAAGCAGGCCGCCGCCAACGGGCAGCGCGTCAAGGCCGTGGGTGCCGGCCACTCCTTCACGTCCATCGCCTGCACCGACGGGGTCCTCGTCGACCTCCGGCACCAGGCCCGGGTGCTCGACCACGATCCCGCCACCGGGCGGGTGACCGTCGAGGCCGGGATCCCGCTCCACCGCCTGTCCGACGAGCTCGACGTCCGCGGCCTGGCGCTCGAGAACATGGGCGACATCGACCGGCAGTGCCTGGCCGGCGCCACCCAGACCGCCACCCACGGCACGGGCCTGCGCTTCCGCAACCTGTCGGCGCAGATCGTCGGCCTCCGGCTGGTCACGGCCGACGGGTCGGTGCTCGAGTGCTCGGACGCCGAGAACGCCGATGTGTTCCGGTCCGCCCGCGTCGGGCTCGGGGCGCTCGGCCTCGTGTCGACCGTGACGCTGCAGTGCGTGCCCGCCTTTCGCCTACACGCCGTCGAGGAACCGATGCCCGTCGACGACGTGCTGGTCCAGCTCGACGAGCTGGTGACCGGCAACGACCACTTCGAGTTCTACTGGGTGCCGCACACTCGCTGGGCGCTGACGAAGCGCAACCGGCGCAGCGACGAGCCGGCCCGCCCCCGCAGCCGGCGGCGCGAGTGGGTCGACGACATGGCGCTCAACAACTACGCGTTCGGGACGCTGTGCCGCGTGGGCCGCTGGCGGCCGACGCTCATCCCCCGGCTCGCCAAGATCATCCCCAGCACGGGCCGGCTCGACTACGTCGACCGCTCGGACCGGGTGTTCACGAGTCCCCGCAAGGTGCGGTTCTGGGAGATGGAGTACGGCATCCCCCGCGAGGCGCTGCCCGAGGCGCTCGGCCGCGTCCGGCGGCTGGTCGACGAGATCGGGATGCGCCTCAGCTTCCCCGTCGAGGTACGGGTGGTGGCGCCCGACGACATCCCGCTGTCCACCGCCGAGGGCAGGGAGACGGGGTACATCGCCGTGCACGTCTACCGGGGCACGCCGTATGACGCCTACTTCACGGGCGTCGAGCGGATCATGGACAGCTATGGCGGGCGTCCCCACTGGGGCAAGCTGCACTTCCAGCGCGCGGAGATCCTCGCTCCCCGGTACCCGCGCTGGGACGAGTTCCAGCGCGTACGGGCGCGGCTCGATCCCGAGGGACGCTTCGCCAACCCCTACCTCGACCGGGTGCTCGGCCCCGTGGCCGGATGAAGCCGAGGCAATGACGAACGGTGCGCCGGGGCCGAGGCAATGACGAACGGTTTCCGTAAGGGATTGCCTCGGGCTACGGGGAACGTGAGCTATTGCCTCGGGTGCAGTGCCGCCGACAGCCGGTTAACACCGGTTTGGCCGGTAAATTGCGACACCCCTTGACCGCTCCGGCGGCGTGAGGCACCGTGCGCAGGCCAGTTGCGCATCGGAGCGGGGAGGAGGCTGGTGTCGGTCGACGGGGAGCGGCACGGCGAGGCCGCGATGCTCGCGGTCGCAGCTGGGCTCGGGGCAGTCGCCACGGGCGTCCTCGTCCTGGCGCTCGGCGGCGCCGGGCGGATCGCCAACACCCCGGTCGACGTCCCGTGGCTCTGGCTGGTCGTGGCCTTCGGCGCCTGCGAGGCGTTCGGCCTCCGCGTCGAACGCCGCCAGGGTGAGCAGTACGGCTTCACCGCCGCCCTGGTGCCGCTGGCCGCGGGGCTCGTCTACACCGAACCCGGGGCCTTGGTCGCCGCCCGGCTGTTGGGGGTGGCCGTCGTGCTGCTGGTGGTGCGCCAGCGGCGGCCCGCTGAGGCCGCCTATGAGCTCTCCATCCACTTGGCGCAGACGGTGGCCGCGGTCGTGGTCGTGCGGGCGGTGCTCGGCGACTCCGACCCGGTCGGCCTCCACGGCGGGGTGTCGGTGGGGCTGGCGCTGGCGGCGTCGTACGCCGTGTCGTCGGTGGCGCTGGCGGTCCTCATCGCCACCGTGTCGCGAGGGCTGCCCGGGTGGCGGATGGTCGGGGCCCTGGCCAGGACCGACCTGCCGTCGGGCGGGCTCAACGCCGCCATCGGGATCGCCTTGGCGCTCGCCTTGTGGAACCAGGACCGCGTCGCGGTCCAGTTGCTGCTCGTCGCCATCGTGCTGGCCTGCATCGCCTCGAACCGCGTGTACTCCCGGCTGTACGAGCGGCGGCGCGGGCTCGAGGCGCTGCGCGACTTCATCACGACGGTGGTGCGGTCGGCGGACATGGCCGAGATCGCGTCGTCGGTGCTGGGGGCCGCCCGCTCCTTCGTGCGGGCCGACGACGCGGTGCTGCTGATCGACACGGTGACGGACGGCGACCCGGGCCGGCGGTACGCGGTCGGCCCCGACGGCATCGAGGAGCAGCGGACGTCGCTGGTCGAGCATCGTGCCGACATCGCCCGCCTGGTTCCGGACGGGGTTCCGTGCCGGGTGGCGGTGGGCGCGGATGCTCCGGCGTGGCTCCGGGCGCGGACGTCGGTGGACGCGCTGGCGGCACCGATCACCGCCGCCAACGGGTCGGTGCTGGGTGCGCTGGTCGTCACGCACGCCCGGCGCAAGGCGGCGTCGCACTTCGGTGACAACCACGCCCGGCTGCTGGGCGAGCTGGCCGAGCAGGCCTCGCTGGCCATCGAGAACGGCCTGCTGTTCATGGTGCTGGAGCACGAGGCCGCGGAACGGGCCCACGAGGCGCTGCACGATCCGCTGACCGGCCTACCGAACCGCGCCCGGATCACGGAGGTGATCGAGGAGTCCCTCCAGCCCCGCCTGTCCGGCTTCGGACGCGTGGGCCTGATCGTGGTCGATCTCGACTCGTTCAACCAGGTGGTCGATGCCTTCGGCCACAGCAGCGCCGACGGCCTGTTGGTCCAGGTCAGCGGCCGCATGCGCCACCTGCTGCCGGAGTCCGCGGCGCTCGGGCGGTTGGGCGGCGACCAGTTCGTGGTGGTCATGCCGAACGTGGCGGACACGGGCGAGGTGGTGGCGGCGGCGCGGCTGCTCATGGCCGGCTTCGATCCCCCCTTCCAGTCGGAGGGCGTGCTGTTGGCACTCCCGGTCAACATCGGGCTCGCCGTCTATCCCGACCACGCGGTCGACGGCCAGTCGCTCATGCAGCGCAGCCTCATCGCCGCCGACGCCGCCCGCCGTCACCACAGCGGCTGGGAGGTGTACGACCCCATGAACGACCCCGCCACCCCGCGGCGCTTGGCGCTGGGCGCGGATCTGCGGGAGGCGATCGAGAGCGACGATCTCGACGTGTGCTTCCAGCCCAAGGTCGAGCTGGCCAGCGGCGTGGTGCGGGGCGCGGAGGCGCTGGTCCGCTGGACCCATCCCCGCCTCGGCCGGGTCCGCCCCGACGAGTTCATCACCATCGCCGAGCACACCGGGGACATCCGCTCACTGACGATGGTGGTGATGCGCAAGGCGTTGGACCAGTGCCGGTCGTGGCGCGACCTGGGCATCGACCTGTCGGTGGCCGTCAACCTGTCGGCGCGCAACCTGCTCGACCTGCATCTCGTGGACGACGTCGACCAGGCACTCCGGGACAGCGGGGTACCGTTCGAAGCGCTCACGCTCGAGCTCACGGAGAGCATGGTGATGAGCGAGTCGCAGCGCTCGCTCGACGTGCTGTCCGGCCTGGCCAAGCTGGGGGTGCGCCTGTCCTGCGATGACTTCGGCACCGGCTACTCGTCGCTGGCGCACCTGCGCCGGCTGCCGATCGGCGAGATCAAGATCGACCAGTCGTTCATCGTCAGCATGACCGTGGACGACAGCGATCGCGCCATCGCCCGCTCGGTCCTGGCCCTCGGCCGCGACCTGGGGTTGACGACCGTGGCCGAGGGGGTCGAGTCCCGCGAGGCCTGGGACCTGCTGACGTCGCTGGGCTGCGGCCTCGCCCAAGGCTACATCGTGTGCCCGCCGCTGACGCCGCGGCAGTTCCGGGAGTGGCTCGACCGCCGCGAGCCCCACGAGCTGGCCACGATCCCCGAGGTGGACGAGGGCCCGGCCACTCACGACGACCCCTCACGAACTCGCGGTGTTTAGGGACGTCATAGCGTCCTCAACCAGCCTAAGTTGGGACGACGGTCACACCAGGGGCCAGGGGTAGCGGCGGTTGGTGGTGTCGACGGGAAAGATG
>DASQUY010000335.1:0-6764 GCA_035641055.1 Acidimicrobiales bacterium
GGGGGCGGCCTGCTGCGGAGCGCTCGCGCTGCACGCCGGGCTGGGCGACGTCGCCCGCCGACAGGCCGAACGCACGCTCCGGGCTCTGCCGGGCGGCGCCTCGGTCCTCGTCGACGCCGCCGGGTGCGGGGCGATGCTCAAGGACTACGGCCGCATCCTCGGGACCCCCGAAGCGGCCGCGTTCAGCGCCCGCGTCCGCGACGTGCACGAATGGCTGGCCACACGGCTCGACCGGCTGCCCGAGCCCGTCGGCGAGCGCCCCCGTGTGGCGGTGCAGGATCCCTGCCACCTGCGCCACGTCCAGCGGTCGCAGGACGCGGTGCGAGCGGTGCTGGCCCCCTACGCCGAGCTCGCGGAGCTCGACGACGAGGGCCTGTGTTGCGGGGCGGGCGGCGCCTACGCCGCCACGCAGCCCGACCTGGCCGCCGCCATCCGGGAGCGCAAGCTGGCCGCCATCGACCGGTCCGGCGCCCGACTCGTCGCCTCGGCCAACCCCGGCTGTGCCCTGCACCTACGAGCCGGCGGCGTCGAGACCATCCACCCCTGCCAGGTGGTGGCTCAGGCGCTGCCGGCGAGCCAGCGGCCGGCCGCCTCGTCGTCGTAGGACGCGAAGAAAGCGGTGAGGTCGTCCACCATGCGGTCGAACGACTCGGCGGCGAACAGCACCGGCTGGTAGTGGGTGATGTCGTAGTCGAGCGTTCCCATCCGGGGGATGTCCCAGGGGCGGATCTCGGCGTTGCGGAAGACCTCGATCTCGCCGTACGACGACAGCAGACCGGCGCCGTAGGCCTTGAGCTCGCCGTCCTCGTGGACCACGCCGAACTCGAGCGTGAACCAGAACACCTTGGAGAAGAAGGCGAGGGCGGCGTCGCCGGTCGCCTTCACGGAGGCCTTGCCCGCCTCCTCGTACAGGTCGGCGAAGGCGGGGTTGGCCAGCATGTTGGCGTGGCCGATGATCTCGTGGACGATGTCGGGCTCGGGTGTGTAGAAAGGTACCGAATGGTGGCGGATGTACTGGGTCGACAGGAAGGTCCGCCGGGCGAGTGCTCCGTAGAACACCCGGGTCGGCACCAGCCCCGGCACCGGCTCGATGTGGAAGCGGCCCAGCGACCACACGCGCTCGTCGACCTCCCGCAGCTGCGGGACCCGATCGGTCGGCAGGGTCAGGGCGGACGCCCCCTCGAGGTAGGCCCGGCAGGCGTAGCTCTGGTGCTTGCGCGCCAGCTCGCGTGAGACGACCCGCCACACCTCGTCCTCCTCGGGCGTGTAGGTCACGTCGGGGATGGGGTCACCGCGGCGGTACCGCGCACCGACCTCGGCGATGGCGCCGCGGCGGGCCCGGTAGGCCGGGTCGGAGAAGCCGGGGTGGTCCTCCGGAAGCTCGGCGAGCGACGGTGCATCGCCTCTGAGCATGCCCCTATGTTCGCGCCACTCCTCCGGCGTTCGCTACACGCGAAACGCTCCCTCCTTCGGTCAGATGCTGTGCAGAACGCGCAGGGCACGCGGCGAACCCACACTTCGCGTCTAGATCGACACATACCGTCATCGAACTGTCGCAACGCCGAAGTGTTCGTATGCGTCAATAGGGCCGCTATGAACGAGATCCTGATCATCGGGCTGGTGGCGATCGCCGTGGTGATCGCGATGGCCGGACTCCTCGGTCGTTTCGTCGGTCTCGACGAGCTTCCCGCCACCAGCGAGAACGACATCTCCCCCAGGCGCTGACCCCCAGCGCACAGACCCCGGCAACCCGCCGGCGGATCGCCGATCCGTCGGCGGGCCCGCGTCCGGGGCCCTTCTATTCGGCCAGCACGCGGCGGGCGGCGGCGGCGATGTCGTCGACCTGGGGCAGGATGGCGTTCTCGAGCTCGGGGGCGTAGGCGACGTGGCACTCCTGGGCGCCCACCCGACCAACGGGGGCGTCGAGCCGCCAGAACAGCTCGTCGGACACCCAGGCCGAGATCTCCGCACCGAAGCCCGCCCGCACCACGTCCTCGTGCACGACGAGCAGCCGGGCCGTGCGGTCGACCGACTCGCCCACCATCTCCTGGTCCCACGGCACGAGCGTGCGTAGGTCGACGATCTCGACGGAGGCGCCGTCGGTCTCGGCCAGCCTCTCGGCGGCCAGCCGCGACCGCTCGACGGTGGCGCCCCAGGTCACGATCGTGAGGTCGGTCCCCCGTTGCACGTAGCGGCCGCGCCCGAACGGCACCACGTAGTCGGCGGCGGGGAACGGCTCGCGGGTGTAGGGCTGGCGCAGGAGGTGCTTGTGCTCCAGGAACAGCACCGGGTCCTCGCAGCGGAACGCCGCCCGCAGGAGCCCGGCGGCGTCGCCGGCGCGGGATGGGAAGGCGATCAGCAGCCCGGGAATGTGGGCAAAGATCGACTCCCCGCACTGGCTGTGCCAGATGGCGCCCCCCTGGAGGTAACCGCCGATGGGGACCCGCATGACCATCGGGCACGTGAAGGCGCCGTTCGACCGCCACCGGATCGTGGCCGCCTCGCTGCGGATCTGGTGCATAGCCGGCCAGATGTAATCGAAGAACTGGATCTCCGGCGCCGGCCTCAGCCCCCGCACGGCCTGACCGACGGCGCGGCCGATGATGTTGGCCTCGGCCAGCGGCGTGTTGTAACAGCGAGCCCGCCCGAAGGTGCGCTGCAGCCCGTGCGTGGTGCCGAACACGCCGCCCTTGCCCTCCACCTGGGCGATGATCGCCTCGCGCGCGTCGGCGACGTCCTCGCCGAAGACCCGGATGCGCTCGTCGGCCTCCATCACGTCGTGCAGCGCCCGGCGGATCGCCTCCCCCATCGCCAGCGACTCCGCGCCGCCGGGCGGTTCCCCGGGATCGGTGATCTCGGGCAGCGCCACCACGTGATCGAGGATCGTCTTGGCGTCGGGCCGGGGAGTGGCCAGCGCCGCCTTGGCCGCCTCCGCCACGAGCTGACGCGCCTCCTCCCTGACCTCCCGGGCCTCCTCGGCGGTGATCACGCCGCCCTCGATCAGGGCCCGCTCGAGGTTGTCGATTGGGTCGTGGGCCAGCTCCCACTCGATCTCCTGCGGCAAGCGGTACTTGGTCTGCGTGTCCGCCGCCGAGTGGGAGTACGGCCGCGTCACGCGGGCGTGGATCAGCGCCGGGCCCACTCCCGCCCGCACGTGGCTCACGACTTTGCGCGCCACCTTGCGCACCGCGAAGTAGTCGGTGCCGTCCACGGACCGCACCTGCAGCCCCGCGAACCCCCGCACCAGCTCGTGGATCGGCGCCGGCGACTGCTCGGACGCCGGCACCGAGATGGCGTAGCCGTTGTCCGCCACCACGAACAGCACCGGCAGGTGCTCGACGCAGGCGGTGTTCAGGCTCTCCCAGAACTCGCCCTCCGACGTCGCCCCCTCCCCCAGGCTCACGTAGGTGACCTCGTCCCCGTGCGCCGGCAGGCCGAGATGGGGACGGCGGACGATGTAGCGCCCCGCCTCGGCGCAACCCACCGCCGGGATGCACTGGCTGCCGGTCGGGCTCGACTGCGTCACGACGTGAAGCTCCGGGGAGCCCCAATGCGCCGGCATCTGGCGGCCACCCGACGCCGGGTCGTCGGCGGAGCCCACCGCCTGCAACAGCACCTGCTCGGCGGTCATGCCCAGGCCCAACATCAGGGCCATGTCCCGGTAGTAGGGGAAGAACCAGTCGTAGCCCGGGCGCAGCTCGCGTGCCAGCGCCAGCAGCAGCGCCTCGTGCCCAGCCCCCGAGATCTGGAAGAACACCCGGCTCTGCTTCTGCAGGGCGATCTCCCGGTCGTCGATCGCCCGCGAGATGCACGCCAGCAGCAAGTCGTGCCGCAGCTCGTCCGCCTCGTAGGCCGCCGCCCGGGACGTTCTGGGTGCAGCTGTGCGGTCATATGCCGTACTGCTGCTCCCAGTTTGCGTGTCGGCGCCGGTGACGGCCTGCTCCGCCGCCTTGCGGGCCTGCTTGGCCCGCTTCTTGGCGGCCTTGCGCTCGGCCTTGGTGGCCGCCTTGGCCTCCGCCTTGCGGGCCTGCTTGGCCCGCTTCTTGGCGGACTTGGCCTGCTTCTTGGCGGACCGAGCCTCGCTGATGTCGACCACCTGCGACTTGGCCACCATCGTCACCCCCTGGGCAAACGGCGAACCACCACCGCCCGATGGTCGCACATCTGCACAGGAGGAAGGCAGCATCGTAGGCGTTTTGTCACGGACGCCGCCGGGCGGACGGTCGGGCCCGGGGGGAGTCGGACCCGACCGTCCCCAGCTAGACGTTGCGGCGGTAGCGGCCGCCCACCTCGAACAGGGCGTCGGTGATCTCGCCGAGGGAGCAGACGCGCACGGCGTCCATGAGCACGGCGAACAGGTTGTCCCCGGTCAGCGCAGCCCGGCGCAGGCGGTCGAGCATGGCGGGGCGCTGCTCGGCGTGCCGGGCCCGAAAGTCGGCGAGGCGGTCGAGCTGGCGCCGCTTCTCTTCCTCCGTCGAGCGGGCCAGCTCGAGCGGCTGCCCGGCGGCCTCGTCGGTCGCTCCGGGGACGGCGTCGGGGGCCAGGAAGGTGTTGACTCCCACGAGGGGCAACGAGCCGTCGTGCTTGCGCTGCTCGTAGAGCAGGGATTCGTCCTGGATGCGTCCCCGCTGGTAGCCGGTCTCCATGGCGCCCAGCACCCCGCCCCGCTCGGCCAGGCGGTCGAACTCCTCCAGCACCGCGGCCTCGACCAGGTGGGTGAGCTGCTCGACGATGAACGACCCCTGGTTGGGGTTCTGGTTCTTCGCCAGCCCCCACTCGGTGTTGATGATCTGCTGGATGGCCACCGCCCGGCGCACCGACTCGGCCGTGGGCGTCGTCACCGCCTCGTCGTAGGCGTTGGTGTGCAGGCTGTTGCAGTTGTCGTAGACGGCGATGAGCGCCTGCAGCGTGGTGCGGATGTCGTTGAACGCCATCTCCTGGGCGTGCAGCGACCGGCCGGAGGTCTGGATGTGGTACTTGAGCTTCTGGCTGCGTTCGTTGGCGCCGTAGAGGTCGCGCAGGGCGATGGCCCAGACGCGCCGGGCCACCCGTCCCAACACGGCGTACTCGGCGTCCATCCCGTTGGAGAAGAAGAAGCTCAGGTTGGGGGCGAAGTCGTCGATGTCCATGCCCCGGGCCAGGTAGGCCTCGACGTAGGTGAAGGCGTTGGCGAGCGTGAAGGCCAGCTGGCTGATGGGGTTCGCCCCGGCCTCGGCGATGTGGTAGCCGGAGATGGACACCGAGTAGAAGTTGCGGACCTGGTGGGCGACGAACCACTCCTGGATGTCGGCCATCATCCGCAGGGCGAACTCCGTGGAGAGGATGCACGTGTTCTGGCCCTGGTCCTCCTTGAGGATGTCGGCCTGCACGGTGCCCCGCACATTCGCCAGCACCCAGTCCCGGATCTCGCCGGCCTCGGTGTCGGTGGGGGCCCGGCCGTGTTGGGCCTCGAACGCCGCCAGCCGCTGGTCGATGGCGGTGTTGAAGAACATGGCCAGGATCGCCGGTGCCGGGCCGTTGATCGTCATCGACACCGAGGTCGTCGGGTCGCACAGGTCGAACCCGTCGTACAGCACCTTCATGTCGTCGAGCGTGGCGATCGATACGCCGGCGTTGCCGACCTTGCCGTAGATGTCGGGCCGCTCGTCGGGGTCGGAGCCGTACAACGTCACCGAGTCGAACGCCGTGGACAGCCGGGTCGCCGGCTGTCCCTCCGACAACAGGTGGAAGCGCCGGTTGGTGCGGAAGGCGTCGCCTTCACCAGCGAACATGCGGGTGGGGTCCTCGCCCTCGCGCTTGAAGGCGAAGACCCCACCGGTGAACGGGAACCGTCCGGGAAGGTTCTCGTTCCGTAGCCAGCGCAGCAGCGTCCCCTCGTCATCGTGACGGGGCAACGCCACCTTGGGGACATGCGTTCCCGACAGGGATACGTCGGTGAGTCGCGTGCGGATCTGTCGATCGCGCACGGTCACCACGTGCTCGTCGCCCGAGTAGGCCTCCACGGTGGCCGGCCAGTCGTCGAGCAGGGCGTGCGAGTGGGCGTCGAGCTCGCGGTCGACGCGTCCGAGCAGGATCTCGATGTCGCCCGTGTCGGCATCGCCCTCGGCGAGCAGGTCGCGGGCGGTGCGCAGCGCCTGGCGGCGGCGGACGGCGGAGACCTGCTCGTCGGTGCGGCGGTGGTAGGCGCGCACACACTCGGCCACGTCCGCCAGGTGGCGCGAACGGCCCGGGGGAACGACCGTGGTGACGCCCGTGGGCACGTTGGTCTCGACCGGCGCCAGGGCCCCGCCGTTCACCGGCAGTCCGTGCTCGCGCAACAACCGCCGGAGCTCCTGGTAGAGGCCGGTGACGCCGTCGTCGTGGAAGCGGGCGGCGATGGTGCCGAACACCGGCAGCTCCTCCAGCGACGTGCCGAAGAGCTCGCGGTTGCGCTGGAGCTGGCGGCGCACGTCGCGCAGGGCATCCGCGGCACCCCGGCGGTCGAACTTGTTGATCGCCACGGCGTCGGCGAAGTCGAGCGTGTCGATCTTCTCGAGCTGGCTGGGCGCCCCGAACTCCGGCGTCATCACGTACAGCGACACGTCGGCCAGGTCGACGATGCCGGTGTCGCCCTGTCCGATGCCTGGGGTCTCGACGATCACCAGGTCGTGGCCGGCGGCCCGGCAGGCGGCGACGACGTCGTCGATGTGCTGCGGGACCTCGTTCCCCGCACCGCGGGTGGCCAGCGACCGGACGAACACGTTGGGGTGGTCCACCGCGTTCAT
>DASQUY010000336.1:0-6101 GCA_035641055.1 Acidimicrobiales bacterium
GGGCGAGCCGTGGTGCGGCATGCCCTTCTTCAGCAGCCGATCGCTCGATTGCTCAAGCATCAGACCCATCGATGCGGACACCTGCTTCAGGCGGGCCAGCTCCTCGTACGACATCACCCCCGGATTGAGGTGCGGAAGAAGCCCCGTCTCCTCGATGACACGGATCGCCGCAGCGCGAACGTACTCGAGCGTGCTCCGGTAGCCGCGCTGGCCGAGCCAGTCACGCGCCTCCGGGTACCGCTCCTCGGGACGGTCGCCCAGCGTGAACAGCGCTTCCTTGCAACCGGCTCGGCGCCCCCCCTCGGCGATGGCCACGACCTGATCCGGCGTGAGGAAGGGCGCGTCGAGCCGCTTCGGGGGCTTGGCGAAGGTGCAGTAGTGGCACCGGTCGCGGCACAGCATCGTCAGCGGGATGAACACCTTGCGGGAATACGTGATGGTTCGCCCGTGCCCGAGATCACGGAGCGAGGACGCCACGTGGAGGAGCTCGCTCAGCAGGTCGCCCCGGGCGGCGAGGAGCGCCGCGGCTTCATCGAGCGAGAGCGTCTTGCCGCCGGCGGCACGCTTCACCGCGCGCCGGATGGCGGAGAGAGGAGGGACCATCCCGGCGAGCGTAGCGTCGGCCCCCCGGAACTTCAAACGGTCCCGAACCCTAGACTGTGACTCGTGCGCGTCCTCGTCACCGGAGCATCGGGGTTCGTCGGCCGGCACCTGTGCGCGGCCCTGCTGGCCCGGGGTCACGACGTCGTGGGGGCGGCCCGCCGGGAGCCGGAGCTGGACGGCGTTCGGCCCGTCCGCCTCGACGTCACCGACGCCGCCGCCGTCGAGACTCTGATGAGGTCGCTCCGCCCAGACGGGATCGTCCATCTCGCCGGGCGCACGGCCACGACGTCGTGGGACCAGCTCGACCAGCTCCTTCGGGTGAACGCCGCGGCGGCGGGCACGCTGCTGGCCGCGGCGGCCGACGACGCGCCGAATGCCCGCATCCTACTGGTGGGCTCGGCCCACGAATACGGAGCGGCCACGCCGGAGCGGCCGTTCCGCGAGACCGACCCGTTGCGCCCGGCCAGCCCCTACGGGGTCAGCAAGGTCGCCCAGGAGCTGCTGGGGATGGCGTGGGCCGACCGGGGCATGGCCGTGGTGGCCACGCGGTCGTTCAACCACACCGGGCCCGGAGCCCCCCGATCCACCGCCCTCGGCTCGTTCGCCGCCCAGATCGCCGAGATCGAGGCCGGCGCCGAGCCCGTACTTCGGCTGGGCTCGCTCGAGGCCGAACGCGACTTCCTCGACGTGCGCGACGTGTCCGCCGCGTACATGACGCTGCTGGAGACCGCCGCGCCCGGCGAGGCGTACAACGTCGCCTCGGGGACTGCGCTGGCCATCGGGGAGCTCCTCGACCTGGTCCTCGAGCGGAGCGATCTCGATCGCGGCGCGCTGCGCCTCGAGGCCATCGAAGGGTCCTTCGGCCCGTCCCGGCTGGTCGGCGATCCGGCCAAGCTGCGGGCGCTGGGGTGGGAGCCGACCGTGGCCGTGGAACGCTCGATCGAGGACACGCTGGCGTGGCACCGGAACGCGCTCGCGGTGGCCGCTCCCGACCCCCGGCCGTAGGCTTCTCCCATGCGGGTCGTGGCGCTGGCCGGAGGGGTCGGTGCGGGGAAGCTGTTGCGCGGGCTGCTGCGCACCGTCGACCCTGAGGACGTCACCATCGTCGGGAATACGGGGGACGACATCACGCTGCACGGGCTCCACGTCTCCCCCGACCTCGACTCGGTGACCTACTGGCTGGCCGGCGTGGCCGACCGTGACCGCGGCTGGGGCCGGGCCGGCGAGAGCTTCCGCACCAACGAAGAGGTCCGCCGGCTCGGCGGCGAGGGGTGGTTCGCTCTCGGCGACCTCGACCTGGCCACGCACCTGTTCCGGACCCACCTGTTGCGCGCCGGATCCACGCTGTCGGAGGCCACTGCGGCGCTGACCGAGCGGTTCGGCCTTCGGGCGCGACTCGTGCCGATGTCGGACGACCCGGTGACCACGCGGGCCGAGGCGGTCGACGCCGAGGGCCGGGCCCTCGATCTGCACTTCCAGGAGTACTGGGTGGCCCGGGGCGGGACCGACGCCGTCAAGGAGATCCGCTACGAGGGGGCGGCCCGGGCCCGCCCGGCCCCCGGCGTCCTCGACGCGATCGAGTCGTCCGATGCCATCGTGATCTGCCCCTCCAACCCCGTCGCCAGCATCCTCCCCATCCTCGCCGTCCCGGGCATCCGCGAAGCCGTCGGCCGCCGGCGCGACCGCGTCGCCGCGATCACCCCCATCGTCGAAGGCGCCCCGCTCCGGGGGATGGCCGATCGGCTGCTGCCGGCGGCCGGGTTCGAGGTGTCCGCGTTGGGCGTGGCCACGGCGTACCGGGAGCTCCTGGGCGGCTTCGTCGTCGATACGCGCGATCCCGGGGAAGCGACCCGCGTCGAGGAACTCGGGGTCCCCGTCTCGCTCATCGACACAGTGATGACCAACGATGGAGACGCGGAGCGCGTGGCCCGTGCGGCGCTCTCCCTCGTGGCTCCGTGAGCATCGACGTCGTTCCCATCCACGGCCTTCCCGAGATCAACGAGGGCGACGACCTGGCCGCGCTGATCGCCGAGGCCGGCGCCGGTCTCGAAGACGGCGACGTCGTCGTGGTGACCCAGAAGGCGGTCTCCAAGGCCGAGGGGCGCGTCGTCCCCGAGGGGGACGGCAAGGACGCGTGGGTGGGCGCCGAGATGAAGCGCGTCGTGGCCAGCCGCGGCGAACTGGTCATCGCCGAGACGCGCCACGGCTTCGTGTGCGCCAATGCCGGCGTCGACCTCTCCAACGTCGCCCCGGGATCGGTGTCGCTGCTGCCCGAGGATCCCGACGCATCCGCCGAGGGCATCCGGGCGGGGCTCCGACGCCACACCGGCCGCGACGTCGCGGTCGTCGTCACCGATACTTTCGGGCGGCCCTGGCGGCGCGGCCTCGTCGAGGTGGCCATCGGCTGCGCCGGCCTCCCACCGCTGCTCGACCTGCGCGGGACGAAGGACCGGTACGGACGTCTCCTGACCAGCACCGTGGTGGCGGTGGCCGACGAGATCGCCGCCGGGGCCGGCCTGGTCATGGGAAAGGCCGACGGTGTGCCGGTGGCCATCGTCCGCGGGCTCGGCCCGCTGGGACCCCCGGGACCGGCCCGGGATCTGGTCCGGACGGCGGAGGAGGACCTGTTCCGCACGGCACCGCTGACCGCCATCTCCACTCGGCGCTCGGTGCGTGCCTTCGCCCCCGGGCCGGTGCCTCGGGAGGCGTTGATCGAGGCCGTCGCCGCGGCGCTCACCGCGCCGGTCCCCCACGGGTCCCGCCACCCGCGACGGCCGTGGACGTGGTCGCTGCTCGACCGCGGCGGCCCCCGAGGGGGCCTGCTGGAGGCGATGGCCGAGGCGTGGGCCCGCGACCTGCGCGCCGACGGCGTCCCCGAGGAGGTCATCGCCCGACGGCGGAGGCGCTCGGACGAGCTGCTCGGTGCGGCTCCCGTCCTCGCCGTGCCCGCCGTCTCGCTGGAACACGCCGATGTCTATCCGGACGAGCGACGCCGCCGGGCCGAGCGCGACATGTTCGTGCTGGCCACCGGGGCGGCGGTGCAGAGCTTCATGCTGGCCCTCCATGTGCTGGGCCTGGCGTCGTGCTGGGTCTCCTCGACGCTGTTCTGCTCGCCCGAGGCCGCCGAGGCGCTCGGTCTCGACCAGGGGTGGCTGCCGATGGGTGCGGTGGCCGTCGGCAGGCCGATCGAAGAAGCGCGGGAGCGACCTCCCACCGATACCGGGGCCCACATCATGTGGGGGTGACGCTTCTCCACAGGTAGATGGGGACCGTCACCGGCCACGCCACGACGAGCCCGACGCCCCACAGCCACCGCCGCCGCAGAACGGCGTGGGCGGCCAGGGCCGCGGCAAGGAATATGGCCACGAACAGCCAGACCGCGGCGGGGATCAGGGCCATCAGCGGAACCTCCGATCCCGACAGCCGGGCCACGATGGCGCCGGTGGCCGCGGCGACGAGGGGGAGGTAGGCGAGGGCCAGGCCTCGAGCCGGCGTCACCGGCGCGGAGAAGGGCGGCGCATTCCGGATATAGTTGTAGCCCCCCGGGGATCCCATGGCCAAGAAGAAACGGAAGAAGCGGCCGCCCACTGCTCCCCGCACCGCGACGCAGGACCCAGGTCCCGTCCGGCAGGAGCGGAAGGAGCAGGCCAGACGAGAACGCGAGGCGCGCATCAAGCGCGCCCGCCGCCGGCAGACCACCCGCCGGCTGACGAGGTGGCTCATCATCCTGGCCGTCATCGCGCTGATCGCCGGCATCTTCTGGTGGCAGGGCGCCGCCGAGCGGCGGACCGTGCAGGCCGCCGAGGACGCCGCCCGGACCCTCGGGTGCGGCGAGGTCGACGCCAAGCCCGATCAGGGCCGGGGACACACGCCGCCGTACAACTACGCCACCAAGCCGCCGACGTCTGGGGCCCACGCTCCGTCCACCCTCGATCCGGAGGTCTCCGTCTACGAGCAGCCCATCGACGAGACGCTCGACCCACAGGCGGTCCACAACCTGGAGCACGCCTACGTGCTGATGTACTACAGCCAGGACGCGGAGGCGCCCGCGGACGCCGTCGTCGACGCCCTGGCCGATCTGGCTCGCAGCGAGGACAAGGTCATCCTGGCGCCGTACCACGCCATGCCGCAGGGACGCGGGCTGGCCTTCGTGGCCTGGAACCGCCTCCAGACGTGTCCGGAAGTGACCGACGCCGACGACGCCGTGGCCGTGGCCAAGGGATTCATCTCGCAGTTCCGCGGCAGCGGCGAGGCGCCGGAGCCGACCGCGGGGTAGCGGTCAGGTCGTCGAGCAAACGCCCGACGACGTGCACCGGATCGTCCCGCCCTCGAACCTGCCCAGCCACCCGTCGTCGGCGGTGCGCTCCAGCGACACGGGGAGCCGCAGCGACGAGCCGTGGCCGCCGCGCTCCAGGTACTCGGCCAGCACCGGTCCCCGGAGCCACACCACGTCATTGCGGCCGTCGTTCAGGTAGAGACGCCCGGTCTCGAACACCTGGTACTTGCCGCCGGTGATGCTGACGTCGTCCGCCCTGGCCAGGCCGGGCCGGCACATCAGCTCGTCGTACGCTCGGCGGAGCCGCCCGGTGATGTTCCGGTCCTGGTTCACGCGGAAGCGCGTGTCCTTGAGGCCGAGGGCGCTGCGCACGTCCCATCCCTTCACCACCTTGCTGCCGCCCGTGCCCTTCACGCGGATCGTGCGCACCCGGCCGGAATCACCGAGCCGGTACTCGGAGAAACCCGTCACCGTTCCGATGTTGCCCGTCAGCGACCGAAGCCGTGACGTCACCGTGGCCGCGCCGAGCGACGCCGACCACGTGCGGTTCGGGTTCGCGTCGAGATAGTCCCCCGGATCGCACACGCCCTGCAGGTACGGCGCCGACGATGCGCCGACCCAGACGTTCTCGATGTCCTCGGTGTAGCCCCCGCTCGACGACGAGTAGTACGTGGGGATGGGCTTGCCTCCATACGTGACGATCTGTTTCCGCGTGGCCCGCACGGCATCGACCCAGCGCGCCCCCGACGGACCGGCCTCCTTCGGCCAGCCGACGTAGTACTGGTCTCGTGTGTCGCCGTACAGGCCGCATGCGCACCCCGACCGGCGCTGAGCCGGATCGGCGGCGACCTTTCGGAAGGCATACGTCCGTGCCGCGATCGCCTGCGCCTGCAGCGCCGCGGACGGCCAGCTCGACGGGACCTCGGCGATGCCGCGCAGGTACGCCTCGGCTCCGAGCACGGCGACGAGATGCATCGAGGACGCACCCGCCGCGGCCAGCTCCAACCGGCCTCGGCCGACGGAGGATCCCCACGGCGAGACCGAAACGACGGCTCCCGTCGATCGCTTCACGATCAGCGCGCCGTTCGTGGCGTACGAGCGTCGGCGATCGCCCACGATGACCCGGTACCGGCCGTCGCGGCGGACGACCTCCGCGGAGCGACCGGCTCGCAGGTGGGCGGCAACGCGGCTCCCCACCACGAGCTCGATGGAGCCACCCACG
>DASQUY010000337.1:0-7061 GCA_035641055.1 Acidimicrobiales bacterium
CGGCTGATGCTCGGCGACGCCGGCGCCAACGCGCTGGGGGCGGCGCTCGGCCTGGGCGTGGTGCTCGCCTGCTCGCCCGGCGTGCGCACGGTGGTGCTCGTGGTCGTCGCCGTCGTCAACCTGGCCAGCGAGCGGGTGTCGTTCAGCCGGGTGATCTCCGCCACCCCGCCGCTGCGGGTCGCCGACCGCTGGGGCCGCCTTCCCTGATCCCTACGCGGCCTGGCCCGAGAGGAGCGCGATGACCGTGGACCGCAGCTCGTCGTAGCTCACGCCCCGCTCGGCCAGGACCTTCGCCCCCACCCCGTCCTCGACCCGCCGCACGGCCAGCACGATGTGCTCGCAGCCGATGTAGTTGTGCCCCAGCCTGAGCGCCTCGCGCAGGGCCAGCTCCAGCGCCTCCTTGGCCAGCGGGGTGAACGGCAGGTGGCCGCGCACCGGCTTCTCACCGGGCGGCACGCGCTCGTCGACCAGCCGCTCCGCGGTGGCGCGGTCCACGCCCAGCCGCTCCAGCGCGCTCGCCCCGACGTTGCCGTCGTCGTTGGCGAACAGCCCGAGCAGCACGTGCTCGGTACCGATCCAGGTGTGCTGGCGGTCGCGCGCCGCGGTCTGGGCGGCGATCACCGCGGCGCGGGCCCGCTTGGTGAAGCGCTGGAACTTTCCGTCCGCCAGCCCCTCCACCAGCCTGCCGAGGAGCCCGCCGTGGCGCTGCTGGGCGGCCTGGCGGGTGACGCCCAGCGCGTCGCCGATCTGGGTCCAGGAGCAGCCCTGGTCGCGGGCCGACTTCACGAAGTGGTCGAGCAGCTCGTCGCCGAGCGCCTCGACCTGGTCCTTGATGGCGGCGGCGGCGGCGAGGCGATCGAGGGGGTCCTCGGCACCCGAGGTCTCCACCGCGGCGATGAGCTCGTCGAGGTTCATGGCGTCAACCTGCCATTGACGGGGGCCGCGTGTCAAGGGAAGGTTGACGAATCGGCATCCGCGGTTTCGCCCCCGCCCCGGGTTATGCTGCAACCCCGTGACAAAACACATCTTCGTCACGGGTGGTGTCGCCAGCTCCCTCGGCAAGGGCATCACCGGCTCCTCGCTCGGTCGGCTCCTCAAGTCCCGTGGTCTGCGGGTCACGATGCAGAAGCTCGACCCGTACATCAACGTCGACCCCGGGACCATGAACCCGTTCGAGCACGGCGAGGTGTTCGTCACCGATGACGGCGGCGAGACCGACCTCGACCTCGGGCACTACGAGCGGTTCATCGACGAGCCCCTGTCCCGGGGCAGCAACGCCACCACCGGCTCGATCTACTCGGCGGTGCTGGCGGCCGAGCGCCGCGGCGACTACCTGGGCAAGACCGTCCAGGTCATCCCGCACATCACCGACGAGATCAAGCGGCGCATCAGCCTCGTGGGGATGCGGGACGACGTCGACGTCGTGATCACCGAGATCGGCGGCACCGTCGGCGACATCGAGATCCTGCCCTTCCTCGAGGCCGTGCGGCAGTTCCGCCTCGACGTCGGCCGCAACAACGTCGCCTTCGTGCACGTCACCCTCGTGCCGTTCATCGGCCCGTCGGGCGAGCAGAAGACGAAGCCCACCCAGCACTCGGTGACCGAGCTGCGCGCCCGGGGCATCCAGCCCGACGTCATCGTCTGCCGCAGTGAGCAGCCCCTCAGCGACGCGCTGAAGCAGAAGATCTCGCGGCTGTGCGACGTCTCCCCCGACGCCGTGGTCAACGCCGCCGACACGGCCAACATCTACGAGGTGCCCCTGGTCCTGCACGAGGAGGGCGTCGACGACCACCTGTGCGACCTGCTGGGCTTCGAGCAACCGCCCGACCTGTCGGAGTGGGAGCGGCTGGTGGAGCGCATCGAGGCCACCACCGAGACGGTCCGGGTGGGGATCATCGGCAAGTACGTGAGCCTGCCGGACGCCTACCTGTCCGTGGTCGAGGCGCTCAAGCACGGCGGCTTCTACCACGGCACCGACATCGACATCGACTGGATCCAGGCCGAGGAGGTCGAGGGCCTCCTGGCCGAGGGGCGGCTGCGCGACCTCGACGGCATCGTCATCCCCGGCGGGTTCGGCGAGCGGGGGAGCGAGGGCAAGATCATGGCCGCCGGCTACTCCCGCGAGCACGGCATCCCCTGCCTCGGCCTGTGCCTCGGCCTGCAGATGATGACCGTCGAGTACGCCCGCCACGCGCTGGGGCTGACCGGCGCCAACTCCACGGAGTTCGACCCGGCGACGCCGCACCCGGTGATCGACCTCATGGACAGCCAGCGGGACGTCACCGACATGGGCGGCACCATGCGCCTGGGCGCGTATGTCGCCGAGCTGGTGTCGGGGTCGCAGGTGGCCGAGGCGTACGGCAGGGCCGTCGTGTCCGAGCGCCACCGGCACCGCTACGAGTTCAACCCCCGCTACCGGGGGAAGTTCGAGGGCTCAGACCTGTTGTTCTCCGGCTACTCGCCCGACGGGCGGCTGGTCGAGTTCATCGAGCTGCGCGGGCACCCCTTCTGGGTGGGGACCCAGGCTCACCCCGAGTTCAAGAGCCGGCCGACGCGGCCGGCCCCGCTGTTCCGGGAGTTCGTGGCGGCGGCGCTGGACCGGGCCGAGGGCAGGCGGCCGCACCTGTTCCCCGTGGAGCGCACCGGGACCCTCGACGCGCCTGACGCCCTTCGCACGGCCGTGTCGTGACGATCGTGATGGCGCGTTGACCTTCCGCATCGTCGGGGAGCGCACCGCCTGGCGGGGCCGGCGCATCGCTGTCGCCGTCGCCCAGGTGGAGGGGCCCGAGGGCGACGGGTTCGAGCGCGAGGTCGTCCACCACCCCGGGGCGGTCGGCGTGGTGCCGCAGCACGACGACGGCACGGTGACGCTCGTGCGGCAGTTCCGGGCGGCCCTGGGCCGGGACCTGTGGGAGGTGCCGGCCGGCCTGCGCGACGTGACCGGCGAGCCGCCGGAGGAGACGGCCCGGCGGGAGCTGGCCGAGGAGGTCGGGCTGCGGGCCGAGCGGCTGGAGCACCTGGCGACGTTCCACAACTCGCCGGGGTTCTCGGACGAGGCGGTCGTCGTCTACCTGGCGACGGGGCTCGCCGAGGTGCCCGACGACCGCCAGGGCATGGAGGAGCGCCACATGCTCGTCGAGCGGGTGCGGCTCGACGACGCGCTGGACATGATCGACGACGGCCGCATCACCGACGCCAAGACCGTCATCGGGCTGCTCACCCTGGCGCGTCGGCGGCGCTAACGATTCTGCCCGCGCTGACCTTCACCGGTGCAGGTGAGCGCGGGCAGAAGTACGGGGGTCCACCTCACCGCGCCAGAAGCGCAGGCGTCAGCCGCAGCCGCAGGCCCCGCCGCAGCACCCGCCGCCGGCCGGCGCCGGGGCCGCCGAGCCCGCCGGCTCCGATGAGCGCCCGCCCACCGCCACCAGCGGCAGCATCTTGATCGTGTCGGGGTGCCCCTGGGGGCAGGCCGCCGGCTCGTCGGCGTGGGCCATGGACCGGCGGACCTCGAACGTCTCGCCGCAGATGCGGCAGCGGTAGTCGTAGAGCGGCACGGGTCCAACGTTACCCAACCGGCCCGCCGTACGGTGGCCCCGTGCCCGACCCGGTCGACCCGGCCGACGACCTCGACCTGCTGCCGCTGGACGTCGAGGAGTGGCTGTCGTGGCTCGCCACCGAGAGGGGCCGGGCGAAGGCGACGCTCGAGGCCTACCGCCGGGACGCCCGCCGCTGGCACGACTGGCTGCGGGGCCGGGCCCTGGAGCTCGACGGCGTGGTCGAGGCCGACATGGAGGCGTACGTGGCGCACCTGCGGGGCCTCGGCCTGGCGCCCGCGACGGTCGCGCGCGCGCTGGTGGCGGTGCGGTCGCTGCATCGCTTCCTCGCCGACGAGGGCCGCCTCCACACCGACGCCGGCGCCGAGGTCGAGTCGCCCCGCGTGCCGGCCGGGCTGCCCAAGGCGCTGACCGAGGCAGAGGTCGAGTCCCTGCTGGGGGCCGTCGCCGGCCACGACGCCGTGGCCCGGCGCGACCGCGCCATCCTCGAAGTGCTGTACGGGGCCGGCCTGCGCATCTCGGAGCTGGTGGGCCTGCGCCTGGCCGACCTCGACCTCGAATCGGCGCTGCTGCGGGCGTTCGGCAAGGGATCGAAGGAGCGGGTCGTCCCACTGGGCCGCCACGCCCGGGACGCGGTGACCGACTGGCTGGCGCCGGGCGGGCGGCCGGCGCTGGCTCCGGAGCACTGGAAGCGGCGTGGCGACGCCGACGCCGTGTTCATCAACCGCCGAGGCGGGCGCCTCACCCGCCAGGGCGCCTGGCTGGTGGTGAAGCGCTGGGGCACGGTCGCCGGCCTGGGGGGCAAGCTCACGCCCCATGTGCTGCGCCACTCCTGCGCCACACACATGCTCGACCACGGGGCCGACATCCGGGCGGTCCAGGAGATGCTCGGCCACGCCTCGGTCAGCACGACGCAGGTGTACACGAAGGTCTCCACCGAGCGCCTGTTCGCCGCCTACCGGGCGGCCCACCCCCGCGCCGTCGGCTGAATCCTGGCATCCTGGGGGCATGGTCGCGACACCCTCATCCATGCTCCCGCTCGGCACCAAGGCGCCCGACTTCCGCCTCCCGGCCCCGGACGGCTCGCTCCACGGGCTCGACGCCGCCGCCGGCGCCCCCGGCGTGCTGGTCGCCTTCGTGTGCAACCATTGCCCCTACGTCAAGCACGTGGCCACACCGCTGGGCCGGCTCGCCGCCGGCTGGGCGGAGCACGGGCTCGCCGTGTTCGGGATCAACCCCAACGACGTGACGGCGTACCCCGACGACGCCCCCGAGCGCATGCCGGCGTTCGCGGCCGAGCACGGCTGGACCTTCCCCTACCTGTACGACGAGGCCCAGGACGTCTCCGCCGCCTACGGCGCCGCCTGCACCCCGGACTTCTTCCTGTTCGACGGCGACCGGGTGCTGGTCTACCGGGGTCAGATGGACGACAGCCGGCCGGGGAGCGGCACCCCGGTGACCGGCGCCGACCTCGATGCCGCCGTGCGGGCGCTGCTGGCCGGAGAGTCGGTGCCGTCCGACCAGAAGCCCAGCGTCGGCTGCAGCATCAAGTGGAAGCCCGGCAAGCAGCCGTAGCTCACTCGCCCTCGAGGCAGGCGAGCACGGCGAGCACCCGCCGGTGGTCGTCCGTCGCCGGTGGCAGGCCCAGCTTGCCGAAGATGTTGGACACGTGCTTCTCGACCGCCCCGTTGCTCAGGACCAGGCGCCGGGCGATGCCCGGGTTCGAACGGCCTTCCGCCATGAGGGCAAGCACCTCGCGCTCGCGGGGCGTGAGGTCGTCGACGGGCCGACGCCGGCGCCGCACCAGGAGCTGGGCGACCACTTCGGGATCGAGCGCCGTGCCGCCGGCGGCAACTCGCCGCAGAGCGTCGACGAACTCGCCGACGTCCGCCACGCGGTCCTTGAGCAGGTACCCGAGGCCGCCGGCGTCGTCCACCAACAGCTCGGAGGCATAGCGCTCCTCGACGAACTGGGACAGCACCAGCACCGGCGTGCCCGGCCAGCGGCGGCGCAGCTCGGCCGCGGCCCGCACGCCCTCGTCGCTGAAGCCGGGCGGCAGGCGCACGTCCACGATGCAGAGATCGGGCCGGTCGCGCTCGCAGGCGGCGAGCAGCGACTCGGCGTCGTCGACGGCGGCGAGCACCTCGATGCCCTCGTCGGCCAGGAGGCGTCGCAGCCCTTCCCGCAACAGGACCAGGTCCTCGGCGATGATCACGCGCACGGCGCGATGTTCACACGAACGGCAGCTCCAGCTGCGCACGGGTGGGCCCGCCCGGCGGGCTGTCCAGGTCGAAGCGGCCGTCGACGGCCTGCACCCGCTCCCCGAGCCCGGCCAGGCCGGTGCCCCTCACCGGATCGGCTCCGCCGATGCCGTCGTCCTCGACCAGCAGCACCAGGCAATCGTCCACCCGTCGGACCCGGACGCGCGCCGCCGTGGCCCCGCTGTGGCGGGCGGTGTTCGTGAGCAGCTCCGACAGCACGAAGTAAGCGACGGCCTCGACCCGGGGCGACGGGCGCTGGGGGAGGTCGACGTCGAGCGTCACGGGCACCGGCAACCGGGCCGCCAGCGACGACAGGGCGGCGTCGAGCCCGCGGTCGGTGAGCACCGAGGGATGGATGCCCCGGGCGAGATCGCGCAGCTCGGCGAGCGCCTGCTTGGCGTCCTCGTGGGCCTCGGCGACCAGCGTGGTGGCCTCCTCGACCTCGCCTCGGCGCTCCAGGCGGTCGCGGGCACGGCCGAGGTCCATCGCCAAGGCCACCAGCCGCGCCTGGGCACCGTCGTGGAGGTCGCGCTCGATGCGGGCGCGTTCGGACGAGGCGGCGTCGACCGACCGCGCCCGGCTGTCGGCCAGGCGGTCGACCTCGTGCTGGAGCTCCTCCTCCCGGGATCGGCCGAGGAGCGACCGCACCAGCACCCCGCGGAGAAGCGTGAGCACGCGGATGACCCACGGGGCCAGGAACAGCACGCCGAGGCCGAAGCCGAAGTTGGCGACGTACTCGGCGGCCGACACTTGGCTGCCACGCGCCCACAGCACGGTGGTCTCGTCCGAGTTCGCACGCGTAACGACTGAGCCCCAAGCGGGAAAGGTCAGGCCGATGATGGCGAACGACCACACGCCGACGGTGGCGCCGAAGCTGGCGATGCGCAGCGGGAGGCCGAGGACCAGGTAAAGCAGCTCCCTCCAGGTGACGGGGTCAGCCAGCCGGGCCCAGAAGCGGGCCCAGGGCCCGGAACCCTGAGGGCGACGCCGCACCGGGCCCTCGGTACGGACATCGAGCAGCGCCCGCGCCATCCCGCGCTCGGCCGTCGCCGCGCCCTGAGCCAGCAGGAAGGCGAGGAACAGCACCACTAGGCCGGCCAGAGCTACGGGGATGAGGAAGACACCAACCACCAGCAGGGTCAGGAGCCCGACGAACCACAGCACTCCCAGCGGGCACGCCAGCACATGATGCGCGGTCTCGCGCCACGTGCGCCGCCGAAACGGCTCGGTGAGGATCGTGCGGGCG
>DASQUY010000338.1:0-8094 GCA_035641055.1 Acidimicrobiales bacterium
GCTCCCGCCACGACGTGCGCGTCCAGGCGCTCCAGGAGATCCATGGGCGCTGAGGTGGACTGCGAGCTCGCCGTGGCGCTCGGGGGCGGCGAGTTTCTGCCCGCGCTCACCCGCATATTGGAAGGTGACCGCGGGCAGAACGGCTGGGGGCCTGGAGGTGGCCACCCATGGCACGGGTTGAGCTGGCTACGAGGGTCGGTTCCGTGCGGCTGCCCAACCCGGTCATGACCGCCTCCGGGACCGCGGGCCACGGGGCCGAGCTGGCGGCCTACGGCGACCTCGGTGCGCTGGGGGCGATGGTCGTGAAGTCCCTGCACGCCGAGCCGTGGCCGGGCAACCCGCCGCTACGGGTCCACGAGACCGCGGCCGGCATGATCAACTCGGTGGGGCTCCAGGGTCCCGGGGTCGAGGCCTGGCTCGCCGAGGACCTGCCGCCGCTGGCGGCCACCGGGGCGCGGGTGGTGGCGTCGATCTGGGGGCGGACCGTCGACGAGTACCGGCGGGCCGCCGACCTGCTGGGGGCGGCGCCGGCCGCCGTCGTGGCCGTCGAGGTCAACCTGTCGTGCCCCAACACCGAGTCCGGGCGCGACCTGTTCGCCCACTGCGCCGACGACACGCGGGCCGCCCTGGAGGCGACGGCGGGCTGCGGACGGCCCCGCTGGGCCAAGCTGAGCCCCAACGTCGGCCAGTTGGCCGAGATCGCCGCCGCCGCCCACCATGGCGGCGCCGAGGCCGTGACGCTGACCAACACCGTCATGGGGATGGCGATCGATCCGGAGACCCGCCGATTCCGGCTGGGCTCCGGCCCGGGAGGTGGGGGCCTGTCGGGCCCGGCGATCCGCCCCGTCGCCGTGCGGGCGATCTTCGACGTGCACCGGGCTCTGCCGGAGCTCCCGATCGTCGGCGTCGGCGGGGTGGCCACCGGCGCCGACGCCGCCGAGCTGCTGTTAGCCGGCGCCTGCGCCGTCCAAGTGGGCACGGCGACGTTTGCCGACCCTCGGGCGCCACACCGGGTGCTGCGGGAGCTGAAAAGCTGGGGGGCGCGCCAGGGACTGGTCCGAATCGACGAGGTGATCGGAGATGTCCATGAGTGACAGCACGACGGCGGCGACGCCGGAGCAGGCCAGCGAGCAGGTCAGCGCCACCGAGGTGGCCGAGGACGTTCGGCGGCGCCTCGTTCTGGCGCTCGACGTCGACGACCTGGTAGCGGCCCGCCGCCTGGCGCGCGAGCTGCGGCCGTTCTTCGGGACGATGAAGGTCGGCCTCGAGCTGTACAGCGCCGCCGGGCCGGAGGCCATCTCGCTGCTTACGGCCCTGGACGTCGACGTCTTCTGCGACCTCAAGCTGCACGACATCCCCCAGACCGTGGGGCGGGCGGCGCGGGTGCTCGGGGCCCTGGGGGCGCGCTATGTGAACCTGCACACCGCCGGCGGGGTGTCGATGCTGCGGGCCGGGGTGGAGGGCCTGCGCGAGGGTGCGGCCGAGGCGGGACTCCCCGACCCGGTCGCCCTGGGCGTGACTGTGCTCACCAGCGAGCCGGAGGCGTCGACCCACCTCCTGCACCAGCGCGTGGCGGCCGGCCTTGATGGCGGCTGTGACGGTTTCGTCTGCGCGGTCCCCGACGTCGAGGCGATCCGGCAACTGGCACCGGCCGCCGTGCTGGCGACGCCCGGCATCCGTCCCGAGGGGGCGGCGATCGACGATCAGCGCCGAGTGGCGACCCCCCGGCAGGCTCTCGACGCCGGCGCCGACCTTCTGATCGTTGGGCGCCCCGTCACCCACGCCGACGACCCGGCGGCGGCGGCCCGGGCGCTCGTGGCCGGGCTCTAGCCACCCCCTCCGGGCTTCCGGGTGCAGCTGTACGCCCTATGACCGGACAGCTGCACCCAGTTCGCATTGTCACCGCTTGTGTGCGGGGTCGCGCTAGGGTGCGCGCATGCCGCAGCCACCTAGTTTGACCCCTGAGCAGCGCGAGGCCGCGCTGGCCAAGGCCGCCGAGGCCCGTCGCGCCCGAGCCGAGCTCAAGGAGAAGCTCAAGATGGGTTCGACGGGCCTGAAGGAGCTTCTCGCTCAGGCCGACAGCAACGACATCGTGGGCAAGATGAAAGTGCTCTCGGTGCTCGAGTCATTACCGGGTGTGGGCAAGGTCCGCGCCCGGCGCGCGATGGAAGAGATCGGCATTGCCGACACCCGTCGAGTGCGAGGTCTCGGCGACCAGCAGCGCAAGGCTCTCCTCGACACCTTCTCCGGCTGACCGGTTCCCCGGTCGGTTGCTGATCGCGGTCTCCGGCCCTCCCGGGTCGGGTACCACCACCGCTGCCCAACGCGTCGCCGCCCGGCTCGCTCTCGATCTCCTGCCGGGCGGCGAGGTGTTCCGGGCCATGGCGGCCGAGCGGGGCATGAGCCTCCCGGTGTTCGGCCGCTACGTCGCCGACCACCCCGAGCTGGACGTCGAGCTGGACACCCGGCTCGCCGAGCGCGCCCGTGAAGGTGGCTGCGTGATCGAGTCCCGCCTGGCCGGCTGGATCGTCCGCCAGGAGCACCTGGAGGCGGTCGCCACCTGGATCGACTGCGACCCGCAGGTGCGCGCCGAACGGGTGGCCGGCCGGGAGGGCGTTGCCGTTGCGCAGGCGCTGGCCGACAACGCCCAACGCCAGCGCGTCGAGCGCCAGCGCTACCTGTCGCTCTACGGGATCGACGTCGCCGACCTATCGATCTACGACCTGGTGCTCGACTCGGTCGCGCTGGCCCCGGAGGAGCTGGCGGACCGGATCGTCGCCACCGCCCGGAAGCGCTTCGCCGTCACCTGACCCCGCGAACTCTCCGAACTTGCGGTGGTTAAGGACGTCATGGCGTCCCTAACCACCGCAAGTTCGTGGGGTGGGGGCCCGGGACGGTACGCTGGACATCCGGATCCCCGACCGCCTGCACGAGGTGCGCGCATGGCGACACGCCAGGACACGATGATGAACCCGTCCATCGAGGAGCTGCTCGACCGCGCCGGCTCGAAGTTCGGCCTGGTCACGTTGAGCGCCACGCGGGCCCGGCAGATCAACGCCTACTTCAACCAGCTCGGAGAGGGTCTGGGGTCGATCGTGCCCCCACAGGTCACCTCGGTGGCCCGCAAGCCGCTGTCGATCGCCTTCGAAGAGATCGCGGGCGACAAGATCGTCCTGACGCACGGGGCCGACGCGGCGGCGGATGGGGCCGACGGCGAGCGTCCCGAGGCAGCTCCAGCCGAGGCGGGAGACGCCCCCGGATCTGGTGACGCCGGCGAGGCCGAGTAGGTCCACCGGTCAAGGCCTCCAGGTGCTCGAAGGACGGCGGATCGTCCTCGGGGTGTCGGGCGGCATCGCCGCCTACAAGGCCATCGACGTCTGCCGGCGCCTCGTCGACCGGGGCGGCCACGTGATCCCCGTGCTCACCCGGGCCGCCACCCGCTTCGTGGGCGAGGCCACCTTCTCGGCCCTCGCCTCCGAGCCCGTCCACACGTCGCTGTTCCACGACCCCGACCCGATACCCCACACCCGGCTGGGACAGGCGGCGGATGTCGTCGTCGTCGCCCCCGCCACGGCGCGGGTCATCGGCAGCTACGCAGCCGGCATCTCCGGCGACCTGCTCACCGCCACCCTGCTCGCCACCCGGGCGCCGGTCGTGCTGGCGCCGGCCATGCACACCGAGATGTGGGAGCACCCGGCGGTGCAGGACAACCTGACCACGCTGTCCCGGCGCGGCGTCCACATCGTGCCCCCCGAAGAGGGACGCCTGGCGGGCGGCGACATCGGCCGGGGCCGGCTGGCCGATCCCGAGACGATCGTCGAGTCGGTCGAGAGCGCGCTGGGGCGGGGCCGGGATCTCGCGGGGCTGCACGTGCTGGTCACGGCGGGCGGTACCCGGGAGCCGATCGATCCCGTCCGGTTCATCGGCAACCGCTCGTCCGGCAAGCAGGGCCACGCCCTGGCGGCCGAGGCCGCGGCACGCGGCGCCAAGGTCACTCTGGTCACGGCGGCCCACCTGGCGGGGCCCCCGGGCGCCGACGTCGTGCGGGTGGAGACCACCGCCGAGATGGCCGCCGCCGTGCAAGCGGCCGGAGCCGCCGCCGACGTGGTGGTCATGGCGGCGGCTGTCGCCGACTTCCGACCGACTAGGGTGGCCGACCGCAAGCTCAAGAAGCAGGCGGGCGTGCCCCAGGTCACGCTCGAGCCGACGCCGGACATCGTGGCCGGGTTGGGGGCGCACAAGCGACCGGGGCAGACCATCGTCGGGTTTGCCGCCGAGACCGACGAGGTGCGACAGAATGCCGCAACTAAACTCGCCGACAAGGGCATGGATCTCATCGTGGCCAACGATGTGACGGCGCCCGACGCTGGGTTCGAGCACGACACCAACCGCGTCGTGATCTTGCACGCCGACGGCACCGAGCGCGAGGTGCCATTGGCCGACAAGCGGGAGATCGCCCGCTGCGTCCTCGATGCCGTCCTACAGAGGAGAACAAGACCGTGAGCCGTTGGACCTTCACGTCCGAGTCGGTGACCGAGGGCCACCCCGACAAGATGGCCGATCAGATCAGCGACTCCATCCTTGACGCGATCCTGGAGCACGATCCCATGGCGCGGGTGGCCTGCGAGACGATGGTGACGACCGGCCTGGCCATCGTCGCCGGCGAGATCACCACCGAGGCCTACGTCGAGATCCCGAACATCGTCCGCCAGACGATCAAGGGCATCGGCTACGACCGCGAAGCCGTCGGCTTCGACGGCAACACCTGTGGTGTCATGACCTCGATCGACCCGCAGTCGCCCGACATCGCCCGCGGCGTGGACACCGCCTACGAGAAGCGCGTGGCCCTCGCCGAGGAAGAGCTCGACGTCCAGGGCGCCGGCGATCAGGGCATGATGTTCGGCTACGCGGTCGACGAGACCGACGACCTCATGCCCATGCCGATCTGGCTGGCCCACCGCCTGGCGCACCGGCTGGCCGAGGTCCGCCGGGCGGGCATCCTGCCCTACCTCCGGCCCGACGGGAAGACGCAGGTCACGCTGGAGTACGAGGACGGCGTGCCGATCGGGCTGAAGACGGTGCTCATCTCGACCCAGCACCAGCCGGGGCTCGACGCCGAGACGCTCATCAAGCCCGACCTGGTCGAGCACGTCATCCGCCCACTGGTGCCACCGCAGTTCCAGGACGACGACTACCAGGTGCTCGTCAACCCCACGGGCAGCTTCGAGTTGGGTGGCCCGCATGCCGACTGCGGGCTGACGGGGCGTAAGATCATCGTCGACACGTACGGCGGTGCCGCCCGCCACGGTGGCGGTGCCTTCTCGGGCAAGGATCCGTCCAAGGTCGACCGCTCCGCCACCTACGCGGCCCGCTGGGTGGCGAAGAACGTCGTCGCCGCCGGGGCCGCCCAGCGGTGCGAGGTGCAGGTCGCCTACGCCATCGGCGTGGCGCATCCGGTGTCGGTGCTGGTCGAGACCTTCGGCACCGCCACGGTCGATCCGGACAAGATCGCCGCCGTCGTGCCGGAGGTCTTCGACCTGCGCCCTGCGGCCATCATCCGCGATCTCGACCTGCGTCGGCCGATCTTCAAGAAGACGGCGGCCTACGGGCACTTCGGCCGCAGCGACAAGGAGCTCACCTGGGAGCAGCCGAGCCGGGTCGACGACCTCAGGTCGGCGCTGTCCCTCTGAGCCCGACGCCGGTGGCGGGCGCGGCGCGCGTCGCCCGCGTCCTCCCCGACGAGCCGGCGATCGACAAGACGTTCGACTACCTGGTCCCCGACGGCATGGGGGACCAGGTGCGCGTCGGCGACCGGGTGCGGGTCGTGCTGCACGGACGACGGGTGGGGGGCTGGGTCGTCGCCCTGGACGTCGAGCCGCCGCCGGGCGTCAACCTCCGGCCTTTGGCCAAGTGGTCCGGCCGCGGCCCGACCCCCGAGCTGATCGACCTTGCCCGGTGGGCGGCCTGGCGTTGGGCGGGCCGGCCGGCGTCGCTGCTGCGGACGGCGTCGCCCGACCGGGTGGTGACCAGGCTCCCCGCGGTGCCCCACCGGCGCCCTCTCCCGCCCGAACTTGCGGTGGACAAGGACGTCATAGCGTCCCTAACCACCGCAAGTTCGCATGGGCCGGTGGTCGTCCGCCTGCCGCCCGCCGCCGACGTGCTGCCGGTCGTGCTCGGCGCCGTGCGCCGGGGGAACGCCCTCGTGCTGTGCCCGACCGCACCCCCGGCACGGATGATCGGCAGCCGGCTCGGTCGGGCGGGGGTGCCGGTCGCTCACCACCCTCGGGACTGGGCCCTGGGCGCGGCGGGAGCCACCGTGGTCGGAACCCGTGCGGCGGCGTGGGCGCCGGTGGGGAACCTGGCCGCCGTGGTCGTGGTGGACGAACACGACGAAGCCCACCAGCAGGAACAGGCCCCCACCTGGCACGCGCGCGATGTGGCGCTCGAGCGGGCGAGGCGGGCGGGCGTGCCGTGCGTGATGACGTCGCCGTGCCCGTCCCTGGAGACGCTGGCGTCCGCCCGGCTGCTCACACCCTCGCGGGCCGAGGAGCGGGCGGGCTGGCCGGCGGTCGATGTGGTGGACATGCGGGAACAGGACCCGCACACCGGTCTGCTGCCGCCGCCGCTGGTGCGGGTGTTGCGGAGCGACCGCCGCGTGGTGTGCGTGCTCAACCGGACGGGACGGGCCCGGCTCCTGGCGTGCCGGGCCTGCGGCGACCTGGCGCGCTGCGAGCGCTGCGACGCCGCCGTCGGCCAGCCGTCCGACGAGCTGGTGTGCTTGCGGTGTGCCGCTGCCCGGCCGCCGGTGTGCGCCGCCTGCGGGGCGACCCGACTGCGGGTGCTGCGCCCGGGCGTGACGCGCCTGCGTGACGAGCTCGCCGCGCTGGTGGGCGAGCCGGTCGACGAGGTATCGGGCGCGCGGGCGGAGGGCGGGCCACCCCGGAGCCGGATTGTGGTGGGCACGGAGGCGACGCTGCACCAGGTCGAGTCGGCCGAGGCGGTCGCCTTCCTGGACTTCGACCAGGAGCTGCTCGCTCCCCGCTACCGGGCGGCCGAGCAGGCGCTGGCGCTGCTGGCTCGGGCGGCTCGGCTGGTGGGAGGGAAGGCGGGGGGTGGGCGGCTGGTGATCCAGACCCACCTGCCCCGGCACGAGGTCGTGCGCGCCGCGCTCCACGCCGACGCCGCCCGGGTGGCGGCCGCCGAGCGTCAGCGGCGCGAGCTGCTCGGGTTCCCGCCGGTCACGGCCCTGGCCGAGGTGTCCGGCGCCGCCGCCGAGGCGTTCGTGACCTCGCTGGGCCACCCGCTGGGCATCGAGGTGCTGGGCCCGGCCGGCGGCCACTGGTTGCTCCGCGCTCCGGACCATCGCACGCTGTGCGAAGCGCTGGCGGCCACGCCTCGGCCGTCCGGCCGCCTGCGCATCGCGGTCGATCCGCCGCGTGTGTAGGCCGGCTGCACCAGGCCGAACTGCTCGTAGAGTGACCTTCGGTGCGCACGATCGATTGGGTGCACGGCGCCGTGGTCATCGTCGACCAGACGGCGCTGCCGCACGAGCTGCGGACGTTGCGGCTGACCGACGTCGACGAGCTGATCGACGCCATCCGGCGCCTGGCGGTGCGGGGGGCGCCGGCGCTGGGCGCCGCCGGTGCCCTGGGCGTGCTGCTGGCGGTGCGGCAGGCCGGCCGCGACCGGTGGAGCGACGACGACGTGGCCAAGGCGATCGACCGGTTGCGCACGGCCCGGCCCACCGCCGCCAACCTGGCGTGGGGCGTCGACCGGGTTGCGGCACGCCTGGGCGAGGGGGAGAGTGCGGTCGAGCGGGAGGCCATGGCCGTCCTCGACGAGGACGTCGCCACCAACCGGGCCATCGCCGAACGGGGGGCGGACCTGCTCGTCGAGCTGATCGGCGCGACGCCCGACGGGCGGGGGCTCCGGCTCCACACCCACTGCAACGCCGGATCGCTGGCGTGCGTCGAGTGGGGGACGGCCCTGGGCGTGGTGCAGGCCCTGCACGGGCGGGGTGCGGTCGCACGGGTCTACGCCGATGAGACCCGGCCGCTGCTGCAGGGGAGCCGGCTCACGGCCTGGGAGCTCGAC
>DASQUY010000339.1:0-4971 GCA_035641055.1 Acidimicrobiales bacterium
CCCGGGGTGCCCGCCCCGCCCCGAGGCCCTGCTGGAGGGCATCGTGCTCCTCCAGCAGCGGATCGGGCGCGAGGACCCGGCGGAGCGCTGGCGGGGCGATCCCCTGGTGGTGCAGTGATGACGGACGCGACGGGCACCACGGACACCGCTGACGCTGCGCCCGACGAGGAGGCCCCGCCCGAGGTCGACGAGCTCCGGCAGGGCTGGCTTGACACCCTCACCGGGGCGCTCGGCGACGCCGTCGTCGGCAGCCACATCGCCCCCGGCCGGGTCCTGTGGGTGCGGGTCGAGCGCGACGCCTGGTTCGATGCCGCCGAGGCCGCCCGCGAGCGGCTCGGCTGCACGTTCTTCGACTTCCTGTCGGCGATCGACTGGCTGCCCTCGCCGTGGGGCCGCTACGAGGACGCCGAGCTCGACGTCCTCGATGCCGGCATCCCCCGTCCGGATCCGTCCACGCCGCTGGAGACCGGCGTCGCCGGTGGCGGCACCCGCTTCCAGCTCCTCTGCCGGGCGATCAACGTGCGCGTGCCGGACGGCCACCCGGTCGACGTGGTCTTCAAGGCCGACCTGCCCGACGACGACCTGCGGGCTCGCAGCCTGGTCCCCCTCTACGCCGGCGCCAACTGGCACGAGCGGGAGTGCTGGGAGATGTTCGGCATCACCTTCGACGGTCATCCCGGCCTGCGCCACCTCTACCTGCCGGGCGAGTTCGAAGGCCACCCGCTGCGCAAGGACTTCCCGCTCCTGGCCCGCATCGTCAAGCCGTGGCCCGGCGTTGTCGACGTGGAACCGATGCCCGAGGAGCCGGCCGCCGAGGAGACCAGCAACGGCGAGACCGAGAGCAACGACGATGCGGGAGGTGAGACCGCATGACCCTCACCGAGCGCCAGCAGCAGGCCTTCATCGACGCCCAAGCCGCCGACGCCCGCTTCAACGTCGAGCTCGAGACCGAGGAGGGCATGACGCTCAACCTCGGACCGCAGCACCCCGCCACCCACGGCACGCTCCGCCTGATCGCGAAGCTCGACGGGGAGCAGGTGGTGTGGGCCGACGTCGTGCCCGGCTACATGCACCGGGGCTACGAGAAGCTCACCGAGGTCCGGACCTACCCCCAGATCACCACGCTCATCAACCGCATCGACTGGCTGGGCAGCTTCGCCAACGAGGTGCCGTTCATCCTGGCCGCCGAGCAGCTCATGGAGATCGAGGCACCGCCCCGGGCCCGCTACATCCGCACGATCCTGTTCGAGATGGCCCGGCTGGGCAACATCGTGTTCTTTCTCGGTGACCTCGGCGTGCAGCTCGGTGCGGTCACGCCCGTCTTCTACGCCTTCCGCGACCGCGAGCACGTGCTCGACCAGATCGAGGCGGTCACGGGTGGCCGGTTCCACCCCAACTTCGACCGCATCGGCGGCCTCAAGGACGACCTCCCCAAGGGCTGGATCGCCGACACCAAGGCGGTCATGGTGCGCATCCGGCAGTTCTGCGACGAGATCGAGGAGCTGCTGTTCGGCAACGAGATCTTCGAGGCCCGCACCCGGGGCGTCGGGGTGATCCCCGCCGAGGTGGCGATGTCGTTCGGCCTGACCGGCGCCAACATCCGGGGCTCGGGCATCGACTGGGACCTGCGGCGAGACGGCGGGGTCATGGGCCTTGCCCACGACGACGTCGACTGGCGGGTCTGGACCCATCCCGACGGCGACTCCTTCTCCCGCTGCTGGGTGCGGCTGCAGGAGACCCGCGAGGCCACCAAGATCATCGACCAGCTCTGCGACGGGCTGCCCGGCGGGCCGATCATGGCCAAGGTGCCCCGCATCATCAAGGTGCCGGCGGGCGAGGCGTACGTCGAGACCGACAACCCGCTCGGCGCCATGGGCTACTACGTGGTGAGCAAGGGCGACCTGGGACCGTTCCGGGTGAAGATCCGCTCGGCCAGCTTCGCCAACGTGTCGATCCTGCCCTGGCTGCTGCGGGGCGTGTACGTGCCGGACATCATCACGATCCTGGCGAGCCTCTACTTCATCCTCGGGGACATCGACCGGTGACCGGGATACGGGTCCCCATAGCCGAGGCAATGGCTCACGTTCCCCGGAGCCGCAGGCAATGGCTCACGTTTGCCGATAGCTATGGCCTCGAGTCGTCGGCAACGTTCGTTATTGCCTCGCGTCGACGGGCGGGGAGCCCGGGCGGATGACCCTCCCCACCTTCGCCGTCGAACTCGCCTACTGGCAGCAGACCGTCCTGCGGACGGTGGGCGTGCTGGTGGCCGTGCTCATCCCGGCGGGCACGCTCGTCTACGTGTTCCTGTTCAAGATGATGAGCTTCATGCAGAGCCGGCTCGGCCCGATGGAGGCCGGCCCCTATGGCTCGCTGCAGCTCTTCGCCGAGGTCGGCAAGTGGATCCAGAAGGAGGACCTCGTCCCCGATCGGGCCGACCGCCGGCTGTTCGCGCTGGCGCCCTATGTCGTCGTGGCGTCGGTGTTCCTCATGCTGTTGGCGGTGCCGTTCGGTCCCGACGCCTGGTTCGCGAACCTCGACGTCGGCATCTTCTGGGTGCTGGCCGTGTCGTCCATCTCGGTGATCGGCATCCTCATCGCCGGCTGGGCCTCGGCCAACAAGTACTCCCTCATGGGGGCGCTGCGCGCGGCTGGCCAGCTCATCGCCTACGAGCTGCCGCTCGTGCTGGCGGTCATCGGCGTGGTCATCCAGGCCGAGACGCTCAACCTGCAGGAAATCGTCGCCGCTCAGCGCGAAGGCGAGATCTTCGGCTTCGGCGCCCTCGGCAACCCGTTCATCATCACCCAGTTCCTCGGCTTCCTCATCTTCCTGATCGCCACGCAGGCCGAGCTGGCCCAGGCGCCGTTCGACATGCCCATCGCCGAGTCCGAGCTGGTGACCGGCTACATGACCGAGTACTCGGGCATGCGGTTCCTGCTGTTCTTCATCGCCGAGTTCGCCACCGCCGGTGCCTTCGCCATCGTCGCGGCCACTCTGTTCCTCGGCGGCTGGGCGCTGCCGGGCGTCCCGCTCGACGCCGACTACATGAACGTGGTCGGCCCGATCGTGCTGGTGGCGAAGATGATGCTGGTGGCGTTCCTGGTGTTCTGGGCGCGCTTCACCTTTCCCCGTTTCCGCGAGGATCAGCTCCAGCAGCTCGCCTGGAAGGTCCTCATCCCCCTGTCGCTGGTCAACATCCTGGCGACCATGGCGCTGAAGGTGGCGTTCTGATGGCCAAGATTCCCGCCCCCAAGGCCCCGGGCCTCGTCAAGGGCCTGGGCGTGACGCTCAAGACGATGGTCAAGACCACGTTCCCGTCCCGGGGCGTGAAGACCCTCATCCCGGCGCCCTCGAAGGGTGCGGCGACCGTGCAGTACCCCCACGAGAAGGAGATGCCCGCGCCCCGGGCGCGGGGCGTCATCGCCCTCCTGGAGGAGAACTGCACGGTCTGCATGCTGTGCGCCCGGAGCTGCCCCGACTGGTGTATCTACATCGAGGGCCACAAGGAGACGGCGCCGCCCCGGCGCCCGGGCGGCAAGCCTCGCCAGGTCAACAAGGTCGATCGGTTCGACATCGACTACGCGCTGTGCATGTACTGCGGGATCTGCGTCGAGGTCTGCCCGTTCGACGCCCTGTTCTGGAGCCCGGAGTACGAGTACGCCGAGCCGCGCCTGGCCGACCTGCTCCACGACAAGGAGCGGCTCGGCGAGTGGATGCAGACGGTGCCGGACTTCGAGCCCTACGAGGCCGGGTCCGAGCAGAAGGTGCGCAAGGTCCCCCGCTAGCGAGCACCGCCGATGGCCCAGAACGTCTTCTTCTACCTGATCGCTGCCGGCATGGTCGGCGCCGCCGTGGCCGTGGTCACGACGCGCAACGTGGTGCGCGCCGCGCTGTACCTCGTGGCGGTGTTCGCCGGGGTGGCGGCGCAGTTCATTCTCCTGGCAGCTGAGTTCGTGGCCGTCACCCAGGTGCTCATCTACATCGGGGCGATCATGGTCCTGATGCTGTTCGGCATCATGCTCACCCGTGCCCGCATCGGCCGCGACGTCGACGCGACCAACGACCACTGGGTGGTCGGCATCGGCACGGCGCTGCTCCTGGCAGCCGTCATGGCCTTCGCGCTCATCGACCGCTGGGGCGACGATCCCCTGCCCGACGACCGCCGCGTCGACGCGGTGGCGGGCAGCAACACGGCGACGGTGAGCGACTCGATCTTCTCGCAGTACCTGATCCCGTTCGAGATCGTGTCGGTGCTGCTGCTGGCGGCGCTGGTGGGCGCCATCGTCATCGCCCGGAAGGACCGGTAGGGCCGGCGATGGACGACCTCATGCTCAACCAGTTCCTGCTGCTGGGGGCGATCCTCTTCTGCATCGGCGTGTACGGGGTCATCGCCCGCAAGAACACCGTGATGGTGCTGATGTCGATCGAGCTGATCCTCAACGCCGTCAACATCAACCTGTTGGCGTTCGGGGCGGCGCACGGCGACGTCGCCGGCGCCGTGTTCGCCCTGTTCGTCATCGCCGTGGCCGCCGCCGAGGTGGGCGTCGGCCTGGCGATGGTGCTGATCATCTACCGGAACCGCCAGAGCGTCGACCTCGACGAGGTCGACTCCATGAGGGGATGAGTTAGTGCTGGAACAGGCCTGGATCATCCCCGTCATTCCCTTCGCCTCGTTCGTCGGGATCCTGCTGTTCGGGAAGCGCCTGCCTCGCAAGGGCAGCGAGCTCGGCATCGCCGCCGTCGGCGCCTCCTTCGTGCTGGCGGTGATCGCCAACGTCCAGTGGTTCCAGCACGTGGACGACGCGGGCCATGCCGGGGAGCACGCCGGTATCGAACCCATCACCCGCGGCTGGACCTGGTTCCAGACCGGGGGCATCAAGATCGCAGCGGGGACGCTCGTCGACGGGCCGGCGGTGATGATGCTGTTCGTCGTCACGCTGGTGTCGCTGCTGGTGCACGTCTACTCCACCGACT
>DASQUY010000340.1:0-2703 GCA_035641055.1 Acidimicrobiales bacterium
CCGCGATGAAGCCGGTGGAACACCCGACGTCGACCACCCTCGTGCCCGTGAGATCGGCCGTGCCCCGGAAGTGGCCGAGGACGGCGAGCATCTTGGCCGCTTTGGTCCGGCGCCCCTCCTCGTTGTGCATCTCCGGTTGGAGGTTCGAGTACTCGAGTTGAGCAGCCCGGTCCTTCATGGTCTGTCGTGCGGCTCCTCGGTGGGGCGCAAGCACCCGCGTGCGATGCCTGGGGATCGGGCGATCGTAGCGCCACCCTGCGAACGGGCCGAACGCCGCCAGCTCCTCGTAGGCGAGGGCGCCGTCCCGAGGCGAGGACCTCGCTATGGCCCTGTGGAGAAGAACCCCACGATGTCGATCACGATCTGTGCCTTGGCCGTCGCCGGCGGGATGTAGATGACAGCACAAGCACTCCGGCGACGATGCTTCGTGACCCGCGGCCAACCAGACCGCGTCCCCAGCGTGTCCCCATGTCCCCTCCTCGATCCCGATGCCATGGAGAGCCGGAAAGCTAGCAGCCGGACGGTCGTCGTCGAGCTGCCGCGGCGACCGGGGACGACCGGGCGCCGCGCGAGCATGAGCAGATGCTCGGAACCATGGGGCGCCGCCTCGAGCGGCGCATGGGGCACTTGATCTTCGGGAGCCGAAAGTGGGTGGAGGCCCAACTCGGCGAGCTGGCCTCGGAGCTGCGCTCGGCACGGATCCTGGAGATCGGCAGCGGCCGCCAGGACATGGGCCAGGACGCGTACTCGTTCCGGAGGCTGTTCGACGGCAGCAACGAGTTCGTGCAGTCCGACGTCGACCCCGCCCACGGCCACCTCGTCGTCGACGTCACCTCGATGGAGTTCGACGGCGAGTGGGACCTCATCCTGTGCGTCAGCGTGCTCGAGCACGTGCCCGACTTCAAGGGAGCGGTGCGCCGCATTCACCGGGCGTTGCGACCGGGGGGTCGGGCCGTGATCGTCGCCCCGATGTGCTTCCCATATCACGACGAACCGCAGGACTTCTGGCGGTTCACCGTTCACGGGGTTCGCGACATGCTGCGCGACTTCGCATCGGTCGACGTGCGGTCGCGCGGGCCGCGGCGACTCCCGTTCACGACGCTGGCCATCGCCCGCCGTGCGGGCTGAGCGGGCCAAGCGGTCTGAGCAGGCTGTCAGTCCGGGGACGGCGGGTGCGTGAGCAGCATGACCATCGTCGGTAGTGCGCCCCGGCCGAGCGTCAGGACCGACTCGGGCACGGCGGTGGCGGCCCGGGCGAGCGACCCATTCTCGACGTCGGCCGTCACCCGCAGCGCATCGATCGTGACATCGTCGGCCTGCAGGCCGGCCTCGGTGATCAGGCCGAGGAGCTCGGGTCGGGTGCGCGGGCTGATGTCGTAGACCTGGCCGCGCCGCGACCACCTCAGCGCCCTGGTGCGGGCGGACGAGGGCAGCCAGCTCAGCATCGGCACCTTGAAGTGAGGTTCGACGAGGGCCCACCGGCTGGGCGACGCCAGGTAGCACACGCCTCCGGGCCGCAGCACCCGAGCGATCTCGCGCAGGTGGACGAGCTGCGCGCCGGGCCCGCCGACATGCTCGATCGTGTGGTTGGACACCACGACGTCGAAGTCGTCGTCAGGAAAGGGGAGCTCGACGCCCTCCACGGCGCGGAACTCGTAGCCGTCGGTGACCGTGCGGAGGTCGTCGACGTCGACCGAGATCACCGTGCCCGTGGGACCGACCTGCTCGGCGAGCAGGGAGGCGATGATGCCGGCCCCCGTGCCGATCTCGAGCAGGCGGGCGCCGGCCAACGGCCGTCTCCGCCCGACGAGCGTCGCGATCTTCGTCGCCTTGGCGCGGCGTGACTCGCGCTGCAGGCTCCGCTCGGGTTTCCAGCCGCCCTCAGTGACCATCACGCACCCCGGGTTCGAGAGGCGGCGGCGTCGCCGGGACGAGGGTCGGCGACCGGGACGACGGGGCCGGGCTCCGATGCGGGGTCGGCGGCGGCCCCCCGGCGTAGGTCTGAGAGCCTCACGCCGGCTAGCACCGCCGTGAGCGCCATCCCCACCTGCGAGGCCACGCGCTCGAGCGCGGTCGCGGCGACCGCCGCGGCGGCCGGGACACCAACGGCGGCGGCGATGCCGCCGGCCAGGAGCTCCCTCAGGCCGAGGCCGCCGGGGAAGATGCCGATGGCGGCCGCCAGAACCGTCGAGCCGGAGATGGCGATGGCGGCGCCGAGGCCCGTCGACTGACCGATGGCCGCCAGCGAGATCCAGACGCGGAGCCCGGACAGCAGCACGAGACCGAGCTCGATCACCAGGATGAGCCCGAATCGGCGTTGCCAGCCGTCGCCGGCCCGCCTGAGCCACACGAGCGACGCCAGCAGCGCCGCGGCGCCGAGCGCCACGGCGGTCGAGGCCCGGCCGACCAACCGGTCGTCGCTCATCATGGCTGCGCCGGCGACGACCCCGGTGACGCCCGCCCACACGAGGCCGGCGACCGCGTTGATGGACACGGCCGATCGGACCGTGCTGCCGCGGCGCTTCAACGCCGCGGCGCGGACCGCGACACCACCGGGCGCGGGCAGGTAGTTGGCGATCGAGGCGATCAGGCCGACCCGCATCGCGTGCCGGAAGCCGATGCGGTGGCCGAGCGTCTGGCCCATGAACTGGTATTCGAGGGCGTTGAGCACCAGCGTGGCGGGGGTCGTGACGAGGACGAGCA
>DASQUY010000341.1:0-3536 GCA_035641055.1 Acidimicrobiales bacterium
CGTCGGTGGACCCGACGAGGTCGGCGAAGCCCACGGTGCGCTCCAGTGTGACCGCGGCGCGGTCCTCGTCGGTCGACCACATCTGGTAGGAGACGACCACGAGGTGGCGCCGAAACACGGCCTCCACTGCCTCCAGGAAGGCCGGGAGGAGGTCGCGGGCGACGGTCGTGTAGTCGTCCACCACCTGCGAGTAGGGGGTGCCCGTGAGCCGCTGGGGGACCTCGATCCCGACACGGAAGGCGCCCGCGAGTGCCTCGGTCATGCGGGCCACCGACGAGCCGACCACCCGGGCCAGGGCGAGGACGGCATCTTCGCCGAGCAGCGTCGTCATTGCGGCGATGAGCCGGAGCGCTTCCGCCGCGTCGGGGGTGACGCGCACCGGAAGGGTGCCGTAGTCGGGAAGTGCCAATGCCAGCCACAGCCGGTGCACGAGGTCAGAATCGAGATCCGACCGCTCGATGAACACGTCCAGCTCCTGGGTTTCTCCGGCGGGCCTCATGGCTAGATCGAGTATCAGCGGGCCGAGGCCGAAGATGCGGTTGGCGCGGCGTACCTCGTCGACTGGCGCCCCCAGCTCGAAGGCGCGGGTCAGCAGGCGCAGCTGGTCGGCGGCGTCGTTTGCCGTGGGGTCAAAGAGTCCGAGCCGCTCGAGCTCGGCCTGATCGGGACGCTCGGCCACGTGCGGATCTCAGCACCTGGCCCCCCACTCGCCCAAGCCGACAGGAGGCGGACATGACGGGGGCACTCCACGTGGTTAGCGAATGGCCCGTGCTAACGGCTCAGAATTGCCTGATCTCGCGCCGCCCCGTTCTGCATCGGGACCGGCTAGGCAGCGGCCGCTCGCAGCGGGCCAATCTGTGCGCCACAAGCGCGTGCCATCGATCCGGCGTTTGGTGCTAACCGCAGGGTCAGGTTTCGGGCGCGCGTTAGGTGACACCGCTCGATGTGCGCTCGCCGAGTGCAGATCACGGAATCTGGCGTGCCCGGCCGGTTGGTCGGACCTACGACAGATCAACGTCGGTTCTGTGCTCATTTTCGTCGCCCAGGAGGCCGGTGTTCTGTCGCGCCCCGGCCCGCTCGAGGACCGTGTCCGTCGGAGCGGTCGGCCGGACTCGACGACGGCGAGGTGATCACCAACTGCTCCGAGAACGCCATCGTCTGAGCTAGGTCAGAGGCTCGGGATCATCCTGCCGTCGGAGCAGCCCAGGCCGAGTGCGATCCGCTCGACGACGTGGGTGTCGATGCCGAGGCGCTCGCCCCACCGCCGGAGGATCTCCCGCTCGGCCGGCCGGTCGACGTCGTCGAGGAAGACCGAGTACACGGCGGCGAACTGCCCGCACAGGACGCCGACTACGGGCTCGCGAGCCAGGACGCGCGGGTCGTCGCCGCCCGGAGGGGCGTCGACGACCAGGACGTCGATGTCCTCGGGACAGACGCTTCGCAGCCGGTCGATGTCGTACCACCGCTCCGGCGAGGCCCAGGTCGCCGAGTCGACGGCGAGGGCGGGTGGGAGTGGCGCCAGGCCCACCTGCTCGACCGCGGCTACGAGCGAGTGGCCCTCGCGGGCGAGCAGCCGGCGGATGAACGCGGCCAGCTCGGGATCCTGCTCGACGCTGACCAACCGCCCGCCCACCTCGGCCAATGCGTGTGCCAGGTACAGCGTGGACGCCCCCGAGCCGAGCTCGACGACCGTCGAGCGCTGTTTCAGCTCGATCTCGTTGACGATCGTGAGGATCGCGGCCGGGCGCATCGACCAGGTGGTGAGCGGCACGTAGCCGGTAACGAGCGGCCGCAGCGCCGCCATCGCCACGACGTCGCTCAGGGTCCACTTCTCGGGTTCGCCCGACGTGATGGTCGCCATCGCCCGATGATGCCGCTCCGCCGGGTGTCGCCGCGGTGTCGTGCAGTCGGCGGCCAGATGGTCCGACGGTGATCTCTCGGTGATATCTCGCCGAACCGGGGCGGGTTTGCCGGTGCGACCGCTGCCGGTCGACCAGATTTCACGCAGCTCACGCGGAGGAGGACGTCGACAAGAGGAGGTGGAGGAGCTGTGGTGCGGGTTCTTCGTCTGTGCTCGGTGTTCGAGCCACCGCCGATGGCGCTGGACGGCCGGGCGACGCAGTTCGACCCCATCGGCGGCATGCAGAACCACACGGCGGAGCTGACCCGGGGCCTCGATGCCCTGGGCGTCGCGCAGGTGGTGCTGACCACCAGGCCGCCCGGGGCACCGCGAGAGCACGGGCTGGGACGGTCGGCGCGGGTGGTGCGCGTGGGGCTGCCGGTGACGTCGTTCCGGCAGGTGTGGTGGCTGCCCGCCGCGGCGCGCCTGCGTGGGCTGGCCCGGGGCGTGGACCTGATCCACGCGCACCTCGGCGAGGATCTCGCAATCGTGCCGCTCGCGCTGGCGGCGGCCGGTGGCAGGCGACCGCTGGTGGTCACGATCCACACCAGCCTTCGCCACACGCTGCGGGTCACCGACGGGCGCGCCGCCGTGCTCAAGTCGGCCGGCGGGCTGCTCGAAAAGCTAGGCGAGCGTCGTGCCGCGGCCGTGCTGGCGCTAACCCCACGCCTGGCCCGGCTCCTCGTGGACCGCGGCGTCGACCCCGATCGGGTCCAGGTCGTCCCCTCGGGGGTACGGCCCGGCCTGTTCGCCACCGACCACGGTGGCACCTTCCCCGACCCCTTCCCCCACTTGGGCCGGCCCCGGGTTGTCTTCGTCGGGCGCCTGGCCCCACAGAAGGGCGTGGCGACGCTGGTCCAGGCCGCGGCCCGGCTGCGCTCGGCGACGGCGCAGGTGCTGCTCGTCGGTGACGGCCCCGACCGGCCCGCGCTCGAGAGTGAGATCGACCGGTTCGGCCTCCACGGGCGGGTGCACGTCACCGGTTTCGTCGCCCACCAGCAGGTGCCTGCCGTCCTCGCCCACACCGACGTGTTCGTCATGCCCTCCGTCTACGAGGAGCTGGGGTCGGCGCTCGTCGAGGCCCAGTGGGCCGGCGTGCCGGTCGTGGCGACGCGTGTCGGTGGCATCCCGGACGTGGTCGACGACGGCGTCACCGGCGTGCTCGTCCCGCCCGGCGACCCGGCGGCGCTGGCCCGGGCGGTCGACGACCTGCTCGGCCATCCCGATCGCGCCCGAGCCCTGGCGGTCGAGGGGCGAGCGGCCGCGATGCGGCGCTACGACTGGACCCACCTCGCCGCCCGCGTCCTCGACGTGTACGAGGCGGTGATCGATCGGCAGGCCCCGGTCACCCGGCCAGCGGCCACCGCCGGCGGTCATGTGGCCCTACGACCGGGCGACCGTCCGGCCGACCCGGCCGAGCAGCCAGAGCGGCCGCAGCAGCAGGAGGAGCCCGGCCTGGTCCCCTGAATGTCCGCCGCGCCGCTCGCGGCCCCGAAGAGTCAGATGGCGCAAGAGCCGGCACGGTACTGGGCAAGGACAGCCGGGTCGGTGAACCAGTCGACGGTGATAGCCGGGCCCTGCCAGAGGGTGCGTGTGGGGCCCCAGCCGGTCGCGGCGTCGAGGCGGCGGCGGTCAG
>DASQUY010000342.1:0-3060 GCA_035641055.1 Acidimicrobiales bacterium
CCAACGTCGACTTGCCGGCCCCGTTGGGTCCCAGCGCCGCCACGCGCTCGCCGGGCCCGATCTCGAGGTCGACGCCGTCGAGCGCCACCTCCCCGCCGGGGTAGGCGAAGTGCACGCCCCGCAGCGAGACCGTCGCCGCCGGATCCCGCCGAGACTGCGGCACGCCCCGCCCGCCTGGGGCGGTGGCTGCCGCAGTGTCGCGGGGCCGGGCGGGCTCGCTCACACCACCAAGGCCCCCGCCGCCACCGCCCACGCCGCGGCCGGGACGACCGCCGCCGACCACCGGGGAGGCGCGGGCGAGGGCCGGCCCCCGAGCGTGTCCAGCGGCGGCATGGAGCCGTCGTAGCCGCGCGCCAGCATGGCGAAGTACACGCGCTCGCCCCGCTCGTACGAGCGCACGAACAGGGTCCCGGCCGACGCCGCCGTCCCGCGCGCCTGCCACAGCCAGCGCGGCTCGTAGCCGCGAGACTGACGGGCCACGTGCATGCGCCGGGCCTCACCGGCCACGATGCCGAGGTAGCGCACCATGAAGCCGGCGATCGCCGTCACCACCCGGGGGACGCGCAGGCGGTCGAGGCCTCGTAGCAGCTCCGCCACCGGCGTGGTGGCGGCCAGCACGATCGAGGCGGCGACCCCGAGGGTGCCCTTGACGGCGATGTTCCACGCCGCCCACAGACCCGGCTCGGACAGCGAGACGCCGAGGACATCGACGCGGGGGCCGGCGCCGGTGAACGGCATGAACACGGCGAACAGCAGGAACGGGATCTCGATCCGCAGCCGTCGGACCACGAGACCGGGCCTGAGCCCCGCCAGGCCGGCCACGCTTGCCACCAGCCCGGCGTGCACGCCGAAGGCCCAGACCGCCTCCCGCGGCGTGACCACGACGGCGAACACGAACGCCACGGTGGCCGCGATCTTGGTCGCGGGGGCGAGCCGATGCACGGGGCTGGTGCCCCGGACGTACAGGCCGTCGATCCCGCCGCCGGCAGCGTGGCCGTGCATCAGGATGCCGGACCGCTCGACGTGGCGCGGCGCCGCGACAGCCGCCGCACCGCGAGGAACAGCCCGCCGCCCAGCACGAAGGTGACCGCCACGCCGATGACCCCGGCGAGCCCCGTTGACAGCCGGTCGTCGTCCACGCCCCGGACCTCGTAGTCGGCCGTCGGCGTGTCATCGAGGGCGTGGCCGGTCTCGGTGTCGGCGAAGCCCTCCTCGGCCGCCACCTTCTCGAGGCCGTCGGGCTCGTCGCTAGCCCACGGGCTCACGAGGAACGCCAGGGCCACCGCGAGGGCCACTCCCCCGACGACGAAGGCGGTGAGCCCCGCCCGTCGCCGCCTCACGGCACCACCCCCTCGTGCGCCGCCGCACCGGACGGCCGCTCGAGCTCCAGGCCCCGGGCGCCCCACACCAGGTCGGGCCGCGTAGCCAGGACGGCGCTGACCACCAGCGCCGTGATGAGCCCCTCGCCGATGGCGATGAGCGCGTGGACACCGACCATCGCCCCGGCGACCGTGCCCACCGAGGCCGTGCCCGTACCCCCGAGGGCGTACTCGCCCACGAAGGCCAGGGCGGACGCCACCACCGAGAGGGCGGCGGCGACGCCGGCGGCCGCCACGATCGACGACTGCCGACGGGGCAGCACCCGGCGCAGCACGATGAACGCCGCGTACCCGGCGACAGCGGTCACCAGGGCGATGTTCACGACGTTGAGGCCCAGCGCGGACAGGCCACCGTCGGCGAAGAGCAGCGCCTGCACGGCCAGGACAACGGCCACCGATGCGGCTCCCGCCGCGGGCCCGACCAGTACCGCTGCTAGCGCCCCGCCCAGCAGGTGGCCGCTCGTGCCGACGGCAACGGGAAAGTTGAGCATCTGGACGGCGAACACGAACGCGGCCACCAACCCGGCCAGCGGGACCCGCCGGTCGTCCAGCACCTCGGCCGCCCGCCGCAGCGACACCCCGACGCCCCCCGCCGCCACGACGGCGGCGCCCGCCGACGTCGGTCCGTCCATGAAGCCGTCGGGGATGTGCACGGTCATGACCCTACTGCGAGGAGTTCGCAACTGGGAACACCTTGCGACAGCGAGAGTCGTACTCTGGGAGCGTGCAGTACACCCGCCGGGAAGACACCGTCGAGGAGATCCTCGACCAGCTGCGGCGCGAGGGCGGGCGGGTGACCGCCTCGCGGCGGGCCGTCATCGACGTCCTGCTGGCCAGCCCGTCCCACCACATGACCGCCGCCGACGTGGTCGACGCCGTGCGCGCCGACCACCCCGACTTCCACGAGTCGACCGTCTACCGCACGCTCGAGCGGCTGACGGAGCTCGGGGTCGTCGACCGCATCCAGATCGGCCCGGGCCCGGCCGTGTTCCACCTCTCCACCGCCCAGCACCACCACCTGGTCTGCGAGCGCTGTGGCGCCGTCACCGAGGCCTCGGCCGACCTGCTCGACGCCGTAGCGACCCGGCTGCGGCGAGACCATGCGTTCGTCCTCGACCCGGGCGCGACGTCCCTGCACGGCTGGTGCGTCGCGTGCCGGAGCCGGTAGTCCGCTCATGCGGCTGGGGGTGTCGCTGCGCAGCGGCTACCTCGTCGACGACGCCCGAGCCGGCGCCCGTTGGATGGTCGAGCGGGCCCGTGCCGCCCGGGAGGCCGGCCTCGACAGCCTGTTCGTCGGCGATCACCACGGCGTGCCCGTGCCCTACTACCAGAACTCACCGATGCTCGGACGGCTCCTGGCCGAGTGGGGAGAGCGACCGGCCGGGGCGCTCTTCCTCCTGCCGCTGTGGAACCCGGTGCTGGTCGCCGAGCAGGTGGGGACGTTGGCCGCCCTCGCGTCCGGGCGGTTCGTCATGCAATGCGCAGTGGGAGGCGGCGACGCCCAGTTCGCCGCCATGGGGGCGGACATCCGGCGGCGCGGCCGCAGCTTCGAGCGGGCGCTCGACATCGTCCGCCGGTTGTGTGCCGGCGAGGCGGTCGACGGGCTGCGCATCGCCCCGGTGCCTCCCGAGCCGTTGGAGGTGTGGATCGGCGGGCACGCCCCCGCCGCCGTCGACCGGGC
>DASQUY010000343.1:0-7266 GCA_035641055.1 Acidimicrobiales bacterium
GTCCGCATCCTCTCGGAGTTCGAGCGGGTGGGCGACCTGGCGCTGCGCGTGATCAAGCTGACGCCGCGGGTCGAGGAGCTGGCGGCATCGGGCAGTCCCTGGGACCTGGCGCTCACGATGGTCGAGGGCGCGGTCGAGCAGTACCGCACGGCGCTGCGGGCCTGGTCGACACAGGACCTCGACCTGGCCAGCGAGCTGGCCGGGAACCAGTCCCTGGCCGAGACCTACCACGAGCGACTGCTGCTGGAGATCCAGCGGCTGCAGGGGCCGGACTCCGCGGCCACCGCCATGGGCATCTACATCATCGGCCAAGCCGCCGACCGCATCGCCGACCACGCCGCCATCATCGGGGCCCGCCTGCGCTACCTGATCACGGGGGAGCCGGCCCACCTCGCCGCGGAAGTGAGATGAGCGGGGGGTTCGGGTGTGGGGACGGCACACTGGAACCGACGTCCCGTCCCCCGGAGGACCGATGAGAGTCCTGGTCACCAACGACGACGGTGTCGCCTCGCCCGGGCTGCACGCCCTGGCGCGGGCGATCGTCGCCGGCGGTCACGACGTGATCGTCGTCGCCCCGGATCGCGAGATGAGCGGCACGGCGGCCTCCATCGGCCAGGCGCACATCGAGGCGGGGATCGACTCCGAACGGGTCGACCTGCCGGGCCTCGACGGCGTGCCCTCGTACGCGCTGGCCGGACCGCCGGGACTGTGCGTCCTCACCGCCCGGCTCGGCGGCTTCGGGGATCCCCCCGACATGGTGGTCTCCGGCATCAATCCCGGCTGCAACACCGGGCGGGCCGTGCTGCACTCGGGCACGGTCGGCGCCGCCCTCACGGCCGCCAACTTCGGCGCCCGCGGGCTGGCCGTGAGCATCGACGTGTCCACCCGCCACCTCCACGAGGGCGGCGGCACGATCGCGGTGGGCGACGGCGACGAGGCCCGAGCCGAGCTCGTCGAGGACGTCGAGGCAGGGGCCCACTGGACGACGGCGGCGACGCTCGCCGCCTCGGCCGCATCGTGGCTGGCCAGCGACGGGGCGCCGCCGGGCACGGTGCTCAACCTCAACGTGCCCAACGTGCCGCTCGACCGGGTGGCCGGCGCGAGATCCGCCACGCTGGCGCCGTTCGGCACGGTCCGGTCATCCGTCGTCGAGCCGGCCCCCGACGGTGGCCGGCTGCAGGTCGAGTTCCACCCCACCGACAAGGACCTGCCGCCCGAGTCCGACACCGCCCTCGTCGCCGCGGGCTTCGTGGCGGTGACCGCGCTCAGCGGCATCGGCATCGACGACCGCGTCGAGCTGTCCGCCGTGCTCGACCTCGCACCCGTATGACCGTCGCGCTGGTGGTGCTCGCTGTCGCCCTCGTGGCCGTCGTGGCGGCCTGGGTCTCGGCGTTCCTGACCCAGCGCGCGGCCACCCGACGCATCGCCGCCGCCTCGCGGTCGCTGGAGGCGGACGCGGAGCCCGACGGGACCGGGGGCCTCGACGGGGCGCTCGACCGCCTGGAGCAGTCGGTGGCCGGGGCGGTGGAGCAGCGGGCCCGGGCGGCCAGCACCGTCGAGCGGCTGTCGTGGGCGCTGGGGGCGATCGGTGACGGTGTCGTGATCTTCGACGAGCGCGGGGAGGTGGTCTACCGCAACGATCCGGCGGCCTCGTTCCTCGCCGCCCGCCACAGCGACGCCCTCGTCGAGGAGGCCATCACCAGCCTGGCCGGCGACGCCCTGCGCGGCCGGCGTGCCGACCGCGAGCTCGAGCTGGTGGGCCCGCCGCGGCGCATCCTCAACGTGCGGGCGGCGCCGCTGGCGGACCAGGCGCGGCCCTCCGGGGCGCTCGTGGTGGTCGAGGACACCTCCGAGCGCCGCCGGCTCGAGAACGTGCGGCGCGACTTCGTGGCCAACATCAGCCACGAGCTCAAGACGCCCGTCGGGGCGCTGGCGCTGCTGGCCGAGACGCTGCTCGACGAGCGCGACCCCGACGTCATCCGCCGTCTCGCCGAGCGCCTGGGTGGCGAAGCGTTCCGGGTCGGCCGCACGATCGACGACCTGCTGGAGCTGTCGCGGCTGGAGGTGGGGGCGGCGCCGGCCGGCGAGGCGGTGTCGGTGGCCATGTTCGTCGGCGAGGCCTGCGCGCGGGTCCAGCCAGCCGCCGAGCACCGGGGCATCGAGCTCGACGTGGAGGAGGCGCCCGCCCGGCTCTCGGTCGTGGGCGAGCGCCGCCAGCTCGTCTCGGCGGTCACGAACCTGCTCGACAACGCCGTCAAGTACAGCGAGGCCGGCAGCAGGGTCGAGGTGCAGGCGCGCACTGACGGCACGTGGGTCGACGTCATGGTGCGCGACCACGGCATGGGCATCCCCCAGCGCGACCTCGAGCGCATCTTCGAACGCTTCTACCGGGTCGACCGCGCCCGCAGCCGCGAGACCGGCGGCACGGGCCTGGGGCTGGCCATCGTCCGCCACGTGGCCTCCAACCATCGCGGTGAGGTGCGGGTGGAGTCGTGCGAGGGCGTGGGTTCGACGTTCACCCTGCGGCTGCCGGCCGGCCCCGGCGCGGTCGCCGTCGTGAAGGAGGCGGGATGAGCAACCCCGAGGCCACCGTGTTCCTCGTCGAGGACGAGGACAGCTTCGTCGAGGCCCTCACCGTTGGCCTCAAGCGCGAGGGCTTTCGCGTGGAGACGGCGCACGACGGGGCCGAGGCGCTGGAGCTGTTCGACATCGTGAAGCCCGACCTCGTGCTCCTCGACGTGATGCTGCCCAAGATCTCGGGCGTGGACGTGTGCCGGGAGATGCGGCGGCGGTCGGCGGTGCCGATCATCATGGTGACGGCCAAGGGCTCGGAGATCGACACGGTGGTCGGCCTCGAGGTCGGCGCCGACGACTACGTGACCAAGCCCTACCGGTTGCGTGAGCTGGTTGCTCGCATGCGGGCGGTGCTGCGCCGGCGGCCGCCGGAGTCCGGGGTGCGGGCGGCGTCCGGGGACGTGCTGCAGGTGGGCGACGTGCGGCTCGACCCCGAGCGTCACGAGGTGGAGATCCGGGGCGAGCCCGCGCGGCTGCCCCTCAAGGAGTTCGAGCTACTGGAGATCCTGCTGTCCAACGCCGGGCGAGTGCTGCCCCGCGAGACGCTGATCGACCGGGTGTGGGGCACCGACTACGTGGGGGACACCAAGACCCTCGACGTGCACATCAAGCGCCTGCGGGCCAAGGTCGAGAAGGACCCGTCCGTCCCCGCCCACATCGTCACCATCCGTGGCCTGGGGTACAAGTATGTGGACGAAGGGTGAGGGGCTCCCCGGCGCCGTGAGGCAATAGCGCACGGTGGCGAACGCCCGAGGCAATAGCGCACGACAACCGTTCGTCATTGCCTCGGGCTGGTCAGAACGTTCGCTATTGCCTCGGCTGGACGGGGCCCTCCGTTACCCTCGCTGGTGATGGCGTCGGACCGAGGCGACACCGGCGACACGGGCCCCAAGGGCGCCGGGGGCGCCGCGAGCGCCGGCTGGCGGCAGCTGAGCGAGCCCAAGCGCTCGGGCGCGGCGTCGTTCGTCGTCTCGCCGTTCAGCCGGCTGGCCCGCGCCCACGCCGCCTCCGTCGCTGGCGACACGCTGATCACCCTGGCGCTGGCCGACTCGCTGTTCCTGTCGATCGAGCCGGACGCGGCCCGCACCCAGGTCGCCCTCTACCTGGCGCTGACGATGGCCCCGTTCGCGGTGGTGGCGCCGCTCATCGGGCCGACGCTCGACCGCGTCAAGGGCGGCCGGCGGTGGATGATCATCGCCGCCAACGCCCTGCGCGCCGTGCTGGCGGTGCTGATGATCCGCGACCTCGACAGCCTGCTGCTGTTCCCCGAGGCGTTCTGCGTTCTGGTGTTGGCGAAGAGCTACCACGTGGCCAAGTCGGCGATCGTGCCACGGTCGTCCGGTCCGACGCCGAGCTGGTCGAGGCCAACTCCCGCCTGTCGTTCCTCTCGGGCGTCGTCACGTTCGCGGCCGCCGTTCCCGCCGGGCTGGCCGCCCTCGTCGCCGGGAGCCAGGGCGTGCTGGTGCTGGCCGCCGTCGCCTGCTCGGTGGGCGCGGTGTTGGGTGTGCGGGTCCCGTCCACCCAGGTGGCGGCCGACGAGACGTCGGAGACCGAGCGCGAGGAGCTGCGCGGCGGCGGCATCATCCTCGGCGCCTCGGCGATGGGGCTCATGCGGGGCATCGTCGGCTTCCTCACGTTCCTGCTGGCGTTCCACCTGCGTGACATCGACGCCGCCCCCTGGGCCTTCGGCGTGGTGCTCGGGGCGAGCGGCGTCGGGTCGCTGGTCGGCGCCCTGGTGGCGCCCGCCCTGCGGCGCGGCGGCGTGGGCGAGGAGCGCATCGTCCAGATCGTGCTCGCCGCCACGGCCGGCGTCGCGGTGCTGGCGGCGTGGGTCGGCGGGGTGGTCGCCGCCGCCGGCCTGGCGGCCTGCGTCGGGATCGCCGCCAGCAGCGCCAAGCTGGCGTTCGACTCGGTGGTGCAGCGCGACGCCCCTGACGCCAACCGCGGCCGCTCGTTCGCCCGGTTCGAGACCCGCTTCCAGCTCACCTGGGTGGTGGGGGCGTTCATCCCGGTGATCGTGCCCGTCCCGGCGCGGGTCGGGTTTCTCGTCGTCGCCGCCTGCGCCGGGTTCGCGCTGTTCTCGTACCTGGCCGGGCTGCGGGCGCTGGACCGGGGCCAGCTCCCGGGCCAGCGCCCCAACCCGGTCGCCCGCCGCATCGCCGAGGAGGTGGCGCGCCGGCGGGGTCGGGGCGGCGCCGCCGGGGGCCCCGGCGCCGACCGGGCACCGGTCCCGCCGCCGCCCCCACCCCCGCCGCCGCCTCCGCCGCCCTACGATCGGGCCACCGACATCGAGGCCGCCGACATCGAGGCGACCGACATCGAGGCCACCGAGCCCGACCGGGTGGAGAAAGGACGGGACGACGGCCCGGCCGGCGAGCGCACCGTCGTCATCGACCCCACCAACCTGCAGTAGTCAGTCGGGCAGCTCGATGCGGGCCAGCCACAGGCCGGGGGCGTCGACCTCGGGGGGGCTGGGCAGCATCCGCTCGCCCTCCCACAGGCGTCCCAGGCCCTCGGGACCGGCCCGCTCGAGGACGCCGTCCACGAAGCGCGTGCCACGGTCGTAGGTGGCCTGGGAGAGCTCGAGGCCGAGCAGCCTCTCGACGAACCGGTCGGCGTCGCCGGTCTCGACGCGGCGCCGACGGAGCGCCTCGGTCAGCATGCCGTAGCTGCTGATGAACTTGGCGCCTACCTCGTCCATCACGTGATCGACCACGCCGACCACGACGGCGACCGTCGCCTCGAGCTGGGGGAGCAGCGACCGCTGCTCGTCGGACTGGATGGCCCCCAGCAGCGCCCCCGGCTCGCCGAGGACCTGCTGCAGCGAGGACGCCATGGACTCGGGACCGCCGGTGAGGTCGAGGTCGCCGAGGTGCTCCTCGAGCGCCCGGGGATCCGTACGGAAGCTGGTGGCATAGCGGGTGAGCAGCCGCTCGAGGCACTGGCGCACGTGGGGGACGGCCAGCACCGTGTGGTGGGCGATCTCGTGGAGGCAGATCCACAGGCGCAGGTCGTCGGCGGGGAGACTCCACTCGCCGCCGAAGGCATCGAGGTTGGGGACGACGATGAGCAGCTCGTCGGACGGTGTGCGCGCGATGGGCAGGTCGTACTGCCCGAGTGACCGCCGGGCCAGGTGCCCCACCATGGAGCCGGCGGTCATGGCCACCATCATCGGCTGCATGGCCTGGATCAGGGGACCGAGCATGGCGGAGAGCTGATCCTCGGGGACGCCGTCCTCGCCGCCGCCGGCAGCCGCGTCGGGCGCGCCCAGTGAGCCGGCGAGCTTCTCGAGCAGCGGCCGGTAGTCCTCCAGAGTGCGCTGGGCCCAATACCCGCGGGTGACCGGCAGCACCGTGAGCTCGCGCCCGGTCACCGTGGTGGGCAGCCCGGTCAGGTTGGCGACGTGCAGCTCGGCCACCCGGGCGAGCTGTTCGAGCTTCATCCGCTCGAGCGGGTCGACGTTGGGTTCGCTCTGGTTGTCGGTGGCGACGGCGACGGCGAGGCTGCGGGCGGCATCCCAGGGAACGCCCTGCCCGCCCTGGCCGAGGAGCTTGGCGAGGTCGCCGAAGAGGGGGAAGCCCTCGAACGGGTTCGAGGACCCGGGATCAGTCACGCACGCGACGCTATCGCCACTGCCGGAGGTGCCCACCGCGCACTGCCGGTGGCAACCTGGAGGTATGACCGTCGTGATCACCGGTGCCGACTCACCGCTCGGGCGCCGGGTGGTGGCCCTCACGGTCGCCGACCCGGAGGTGGACACCGTGGTCGCCCTCACGGCGGGAAGCCCCGACGGCCTGCCCGACCGGGCCGACGGGCGCCGGATCGACCTGCGGACCGACGACGTCAAGCCCCACTTCGAGCGCGCCGACGCCGTGCTGCACCTGGCGACGTCGGTGCCGGCGTCACCCACCGCGTCCACGCCGGACATCGAGATCGCCCGCCGCACGTTCGATGCCGCCGCGGACGCCGCGGTGCCCCACCTGGTGGTCCTCTCCAGTGCCACGGTCTACGGCGCCTGGGCGAACAATCCCGTGCCGCTGACCGAGGAGGCGACGCTGCGCCCGAACCCGGGGTTCGCGTTCGCGGCGGAGCGGGCGGAGATCGAGCGGCTGGCAGCCGAGTGGCGGGACGTGCACCCGGGGGCGGTGGTGACGATCCTCCGCCCCGTGCGCACCGCCGGGTCGGACCGGCGCCAGTGGCTGGTGCGGGCGCTGCGCCCCGGCCCCGCCGTCCCCGAGACCGCCGACGAGCCGCCGGTGCAGTTCCTCGACCTCGACGACCTGGCGGCCGCCGTCGACCTGGGCCGGCGCCAGCGGCTGGCGGGGGCCTTCAACGTGGCGCCCGACGGCGCGGTGCCCGCCGACGAGGTGCGGTCCCTGACCGGTGCCCCACCCAAGGTGCCCCTTCCCGAGCGGGTGGCCGGCCGGTTCGTGCGCTGGGGTTTCCGGTCGGGCCTGGGGTCCACGCCGCCCGAGCTCGTCCCCTACACGCTGCACCCCTGGACGGTCGCCAACGACCGGCTGCGGGCCCACGGCTGGGCCCCCACGGTGACGAACGAGGAGGCGTGCGTGGAGGCCTTCGAGGCACCGCCGTGGGCCGCCCTGAGCCCCGGCCGGCGCCAGGAGATCGCCCTCGGTGTCGCCGGCGCCGGCGTCGCCGCGCTGGCCGCCGGCGGGGGCCTGCTCGCCCGCC
>DASQUY010000344.1:0-3157 GCA_035641055.1 Acidimicrobiales bacterium
CCGCATCTTGCGCGCCAGCTCGCCCGCGATGATCACCAGGTCGTCGCGGACCGACCCCGTGTGGGGATCGGGGGCCTGCAGTCCCAACCGGTGGTGCCCGGTGTCGAGCAGCAGCGCTCCCCGGGACGGCCAGCGCCGGTAGATCGTCGCCTTGCCGACGCTCGCCCGGGCCGCCACCTCGTCGACGGTGAACCGCGCGACGCCCACCTCGGCCAGCACCTCCCGCGCTGCGTCGAGGATGGCCTCGTCGGCCCTTGTGTCGCGGGGACGCCCGGGCCGACGCGATGTCGGCGCCGACGCCGTCACGGTGCCCTCGGCAGACCCGCCGTGGCCCGCCCACTCACCGTTTCGGTGACGGAATCCGTCGATTCCTGACGGATTCCGTCATCAGAAATCCGTGTATCGGGCTCGTCCTCGTGGTCGTGGGCCCGGGCCGGGAGGAAGAAGCCGACGGCCACCGCCCCGAGCGCCAGAGCGGCGGCGCCGACGAGGAAGGCGGTGCTCATGCCATCGGCGAAGCCCCGGGACGCTACGTCGGCCAGCAGGCGCCCCGGCTCGCCCCCGACCTGGCGGGCCGCCTCTATCGCGGCACCGATCTGGTCGCTGACGGCGCTCGCCACCCCGTCGGGCACCGGGGCGCCGGCGATGGCGTCGCGCACCCGGGGGCCGTAGGTGGAGCTCATGACCGAGCCGAGGACGGCGACGCCGAGCGCACCGCCGAGCTGGCGGGTCGTGTCGTTGACGGCCGAGCCCACGCCCGCCTTGGCGGGGGGCAGCGAGCCCATGATCGACTCCGTGGCCGGGGGCATCACCAGCGCCAGGCCGCCGGCCAGCACCATCAGCGACCACAGCACCTCGGGATAGGTGGCGCCGGCGGTGAGCCGGCTGGCCATGATCAGCCCGGCGGCGGCGACGCTCAGGCCGGTGGCCACCACGATCTTCGACCCCAGCCGCTCCACGAGCTTGGCGCTCAGCGGCGCGACCACCATCATCACGCCGGCCATCGGCAGCAGCCGCACCCCCGCCTCCAGCGCCGTCAACCCCATCACGAACTGCAGGAGCTGCGTGAGCAGGAAGACCGACCCGAACATGGCGAAGAACGTGACCATGATGGCGCCGGACGCCGCGGTGAACCGGGGGTTGCGGAAGAAGCTCATGTCGAGCATCGGGAACCGTGCCCGCCGCTCCCACAGGCCGAAGGCGGCCAGGAGCACCGTGGCCACGCCGAAGGCGCCGACGATCTCGGGATCCGTCCACCCTCCCGGACCCTCGATGATCGCCCACACGAGCGTCACCAGGCCGGCGATCGACAGCAGCACCCCGGGCATGTCGATGGGCCGGGCTGCAGGATCCCTCGAGGTCGGAACGAAGAGCTGGCCCAGCACCAGCGCCACGACGACGACCGGCACGTTCACGAGGAAGACCGATCCCCACCAGAAGTGCTCGAGCAGCCAACCGCCGGTGACCGGACCGATGGCGGCGCCCATGCCCGCCGTGGCCGACCAGATCGCGATCGCCTGGGCCCGCTCCCGGGGGACCGTGAAGACGTTGGTGATGATCGACAGCGTCGCCGGCATGATGAGCGCCCCGCCGACGCCCATGAGCGCCCGGGTGGCGATGAGCTGGTTGGCGCTGTCGGCGAGCGACGACAGGACCGACGCCACGCCCATCACCGCCAGGCCGGCGGCGAGAGCGCCCCGGCGGCCGAAGCGGTCGCCCAGCGCCCCCATCGTGAGGAGCAGGCCGGCGAACACGAGGATGTAGGAGTCGACGATCCACTGGAGCTGGCTGGTGGTGGCGTCGAGGTCGCGCTGCAGCGTCGGGATGGCGACGTTGACGATCGTGTTGTCCATCACGATCAGCAGCAGGCTCAGGCACATGACGCCGAGGACGAGCCAGCGGCGGGGATGGCTTCGCTCGACGGCCGGAAGGGCGGTCCGGGGGAGCATGCCCCCAGACTGCGGCCCGCTATTACGAGACGCAACCGTCTCGGAACGATTCAGGCCGTGACATCGGTCACGGCACCCCCTCTTCCCCGGTCGAACTTGCGGTGGTTAACGCCCCTATAGGGGGGATAACCACCGCAAGTTCGGTAGTTAGGCCGCCACGATGCCGCCGCCGGCAACCTCGTCGCCCTCGTAGAGGACCACCGACTGCCCGGGAGCGACCCGGCGCTGGGGGCGCTCGAACCGTACGACGGCCCGGTCGCCGTCCACGGCCACGACCCGGGCGGGCCGCGGTGCGCCGTGGGCGCTGCACTGGGCCGCGTACCGGGCACCGCTGAGGCGGCCCGCGCCGGCGGTGGCGGCTCCGTCGGCCCACACCGTCCGGTGGAGCGCCACCTCCTCGCACAGCAGCCCCGCCTCGGGTCCGACGCGCACGGTGGCGGCCGGCACGTCGACGTCGACCACGTAGCGGGGGGCGCCCCCGCCGGCCAGGCCTAGCCCGCGCCGCTGGCCCACGGTGACCAGCTCGACGGCGTCGACGAAGCCGACGTCGCGCCCCGCCTCGTCGACGATCCGGCCGGGCCGCAGCTCGAGGCGGCGGCCGAGGAAGCCCCGGCGCCCGGCGGTCGAGGTGACGAAGCACACGTCCTGGCTGTCGGGCTTGTCGGCCGTCCGCAACCCCAGCGCCTCGGCCTCGGCGCGCACCTCGGCCTTGGTCGAGGTGCCCACAGGCAGCAGGGTGCGGGCCAGCTCGGCCGGTCCCAGCACGTACAGCACGTAGCTCTGGTCCTTGGCGACGTCCGCCCCCCGGGCCAGGCGCTGGCTCCCGTCGGGCCGGGCGACGATGCGGGCGTGGTGGCCGGTGGCCACGGCGTCGAAGCCCACCGCCCGGGCCCGGCGCAACAGCCGATCGAACTTGAGGTGCCGGTTGCACTCGATGCAGGGGTTCGGGGTCACCCCGAGGCGGTGGCCGTCCACGTAGGGCTCGACGACGCGTCGCTCGAAGTCGTCGGTGAAGGTCCACACGTGGTGGGCGATGCCCAGCTGCTGGGCGACGCGGCGAGCGTCGTCGACGTCGCTGACCGAGCAGCACCCGGTGTCGGACTCGCCGCCCCACAGCTTCATCGTCACCCCCACCACGTCGTGGCCGGCGGCGAGGAGGCGGGCCGCCGCCACCGAGGAGTCGACGCCCCCCGACATCGCGGCCAGCA
>DASQUY010000345.1:0-2078 GCA_035641055.1 Acidimicrobiales bacterium
CGACGATCTCGACGCGGAAGCCCGCCGACGCCAGGGCGGCGTCGGCGGCCGCGGCCAGGTCCATGCCCATGCAGCCGTCGGTCCCGCCGTGGAGGTACAGGGTGGGCACGGAGGGTGGACGCGCCGAGGCGTCCTGCAGCGCCTGCACCTCGGGGCTGGGGTCGAGCCCGACGGCTCCGAGGGTCGCGCGGTAGTAGCCGAGGGCCGCCCCCAGGTTGGCGGGGTCGCGCAGCGCGTCCTTGACGTGGGGCAGGTCGGCGGAGGCGTCGTAGCCCGGCGACCAGTCGGCCCACAGCCGCTCGACGAACGCCAGGTCGTCCATCGGCACGGCCACCTCCGCCAGCGGGTGCTGGAAGAAGAACGTGTACCACGACCGCCGGAGCTGGTCGTAGGACAGGAAGCCGCTGCCCATGGCGGCGGGGGGCGGCACCGCCAGCGCCACCAGCCGGCGCCAGGGCGTCCCGGCGTGAACCGCGGCGTAGCCGGCAAGGGCGCCCCAGTCGTGGCCGACCAGCACCGCGTCGTCGCCCGCACCCAGGGCGTCGTGCAGCGCGCAGGCGTCGAGCCCCAACACGGCGGACTGGTAGCGGCCGTCGGGGGGTACCGTCGTAGGTGCGTAACCCCGCAGCCAGGGGGCGACAGCCCACCAGCCTCTGCCGGCGAGAAGGGGGAGGAGATGGCGCCACGTCCAGGCCGAGTCCGGGAACCCGTGGAGGCACAGGGCCAGCGGCGCCCCGGGGTCGCCGGCGGCGAGGTAGCCGAACGTGAGCCCGCTGGCGTCCACGGTGTGCTGCGTGATCGTCGCCTCGCGAATCCGGGACATGGCGGGTGACGGTAACCCATGGTGATTGTGGTCACACCGGGTGATGGCAGCGGCCAGGGTCAGATAACGTCGTCCAGACGCTCGCTGCACCGCCGCCAGTGGGAATCCCGTTGCTGAACGTGTCCTTCTTCGGAGTCAGGGGCTCGACCCCGTGCCCGTGCGACGAGAACCGTCGCTACGGGGGAAACACGTCGTGCGTCCTCCTCGACGCCCCGGGTCACGAGCCGATCGTCCTCGACCTGGGCACCGGTCTGCGCCAGCTCGGCCAGACGCTGCCGACCGACGGGTCGTTCCGCGGCGCGGCGCTGGTCACCCACATGCACTGGGACCACGTGCAGGGCCTGCCGTTCTTCGCCCCGATCCTGGCGCCCGGCGCCCGGCTCGGTGTCTACGGTCCTCCGCAGGAGGCCGGGTCACTCGATGACGCCTTCCGGCAGTTCGTGCGTCCGCCGTTCTTCCCGGTCACGGTCGAGCAGCTCTACGGGCAGATCGCCTTCCACGACGTGACCGACGTCGACGTCGAGATCAACGGGGCCAAGGTGAGGGTGCGGCCCGTGCCGCACATCGGGCCCAACAACGGCTACCGGATCGAGATGGGTGGCGCCGTCGTGGCCTACGTGCCCGACCACCAGATGCCGCACGACGGCCGGCACACCGTGACCGACGCCGTGCTCGAGCTGTGCGACGGGGCCGACCTGGTCATCCACGACGCCCAGTACACGACCGCCGAGTTCGCCCAGAAGTACTACTGGGGCCACTGCACGGTCGACTACGCCGTGTTCGTGGCGCACGAAGCCGGGGCCAAGCGGCTGGCGCTGTTCCACCACGATCCCGCCCACGACGATGCGGCCGTCGACGGGCTGCTCGCCTACGCCCGTGGCGCCGCCGAGGCGACCTCGGTATCCGAGGTGGTGGCCGCCTACGAGGGTCTCACCCTCAGCTTCGCCTAGTGGGGCGGCTCGCAACACGGCGCCGGAAATCGACGGCCCCCGACGCCGCTGGCTGCGTCCTCGTCCTCGACGCATCTACGGATGCGCCTTCGTCCTGCGTCCTTGCCACCGACGCCGGATGACTCGCCGGTTTCCGGGCGAGCGTCACGAGCCGCCCCACCAGTCACTCGGCGAACGCCTCGCGCAGCCGGGCCTCTTCCTCGCCCGAGAGGTTGGTGTGGATCAGCTCGGCGTGGGTGCCCTCGAAGGCCGCCTTGACCTTGTCGAGCACCGCGTCGCTCGACAGGACGAACAGAGCGGACGTG
>DASQUY010000346.1:0-5376 GCA_035641055.1 Acidimicrobiales bacterium
GGCGCTGGCCTCGGTCGAGGGGCCCCACCACCCCCATCCCGTGGCCGCCACCGCCCACTACCTGCGCTCGCCCCGCCCGGGCCCCGCCGAGGTCCACACCGAGGTGCTGCGCCGGGGCCGGGGGATGAGCCAGGTGCAGGCCCGCCTGTTGCGTCAGGGGACCGCGCAGGTCGAGGCGGCGTTCACGCTCGGCCGCCATCGCCCCGGCGCCGAGCCCTGGTGGACCGATCTCGACGCTCCCGAGCTGCCGCCGATGGAGGAGTGCGTCCGCCTCGCCGACGAGAGCCCCACCGGCATGACGCTGCCGATCATGGAACACGTCGACATCCGGCTCGACCCGGCGACGGCCGGCTTCACGCAGGGCCGCCCGTCGGGCGTGGCCGAGCTGCGCGGCTGGCTGGCCTTCGCCGACGGCCGCGCACCCGATCCGGTGGCACTGCTGTACGTCGCCGATGCCTTGCCGCCGGCCACGTTCGAGCTGGCGACGACGGGATGGGTGCCGACGCTGGAGCTGACGGTGTACGTGCGGGCGATGCCGGCGCCGGGGCCGCTCGTGGTGCGCCACCGGGCGACGCTGGTCGAGGCCAACCTCGTCGACGAGGTCTGCCACGTGTGGGACAGCCGGGGCCGACTGGTCGCGCAGGCCACCCAGCTCGCCGGCGTGCGCGTCGGTCCGGTCGACCCGGGGGACCGGTGAGACGCACGCCGTTTGCCGACTGGCCGTGCTCGGTCGCCCGGACCGTCGATCTGCTCGGCGACTGGTGGACGCCCCTGGTGCTGCGGGAGTGCTACTACGGCGTGCGCCGGTTCGATGACTTCCAGCGCCGGCTCGGCATCGGGCGCAACATTCTCACCCGGCGGCTCGGTCGCCTGGTCGACGAGGGGCTCCTCACCCGGCGGCGCTACCACGACCGCCCGGTGCGCCACGAGTACGTGCTCACCCCCAAGGGCCGCGACTTCTTCGGTGTGATCGCCGCCATGATGCGCTGGGGCGACCACTGGTTGGCGGGGCCCGAGGGCCCGCCCGTGGTCCTGCACCACCGCCCGTGCGGCCACGACCTTCGGCCCGAGGTCGTCTGCTCGCACTGCGGTGCGCCGGTCGTGCTGGCCGACGTCACCGCGGTGACGCCCACCACCACCACCTCCTGAGCGAACATGCGGTGGTTATCGGGGCTATGACCCCGATAACCACCGCACGTTGCGTTGGTGGGCGCTCGGCCTACTCGGTCTCGAACTCGAAGTCGGCGGCGAACGGGGCCTCGTGCTCCTCCACGATCAGGCCCAGCCCGATGGGCTTCTCGGCATCGACCTCGAAGATCGAGTTGGCGCGCGGCGGGTCGCGTTCCTCCGGCGCCCCCCAGCCGTAGTCGCCGAACAGCCCGTCGAAGCTCAGCTCGTCGATCGAGTTCACCGCCTCGACGATGCCCTCACGCGAGAGGTCGCCCATCTCGACCGCAGCCTCCAGCACCTGGTGCACGGCGATCGACTCGTAGTACCCGAAGTTGTAGTAGATGTCGGGCTCCTGGTCGGGGGCGTAGGTGTCCTTGATCCGGATCAGCTCCTCCATGCCCGGCACCGACGTGTCGCCGTACTCGGGGCCTTCGGACACCCAGATGAAGTTCTCCTCCAGGTACGGCAGCAGCTCCGACTCGACGAAGAGGCCGATCCACGTGGGCGATTGGGCCATCCACTGGGGCGCGTAGCCCAGCTCGGCGGCCTTGCCGAGGGCGTTGCCGGTGTCCGTCGGCGTGGAGGTCAGCCACACCATCTCGCATCCTGCCCCTTGCAGCTGGCTGATCTGGGCCGTGAAGTCGGGGTTGCCGGCCGGGAACGTGACCTCCTCGGTCAGCTCGATGCCGAGTTCCTCCAGGGCGAAGTCCACGCCCTCCTGGCCGGCCTCACCGTAGGGATCGTCCTGGCGCAGCGTGCAAATGGCGCTGTCCTCGCTGCCACCACCCTCGGTCACGTACCAGTGCACGCCGTTGATCGACTGGATCTGGTACGGCGCCCCGATGGGCACCAGGTTCTGCTCACGCACCCAGAACGAGTCCAGGGTCGCCGGCTGGGCGACCACGTTGTCGGCCTGCAGTTGCTCGAGCAGGGCGTTGACGATCGGCGTGCCCAGCAGCTGGTTGAACATCACCACGTCGTCCTTGATGGCGTTGTACTCCTGGACGGCGGTGGGCGCCTCGTACGCGGAGTCGCGGATGACGAGCTCGACCGGGTACTGCCCGGCCACGCCGCCCAGCTCCTCGTTGACGTACTCCCAGTACGCGCGGTTGCCGTTGGTCAGCGGCTCACCGATGACCGCCACGATCCCGCTGGTGGGCGTGACAACCCCGAGGCGGATCGTCTCTCCGTCGAAGCCGGGCACGGGCTCGGGGGCGGCGGCCTCCTCGGTGCCCTCGCCCTCCTCGGCGGCACCGTCGTCGTCGTCGCCGGATTCGCCGCCGCATGCCGCCGCGACGAGCGCCAAGGCGACGAAGGCGATGAGCCACCGCCGCCATCGGTTTGGTTTCACCATGGTTCCCCCTATTGCTGTCGTTGGTCAGGGATGTAGTTGAGCTAGTAGGAGAACGGCCACGTCACGAACCAGATCTTGACCCGGAACCAGAAGGCAGCCAGGCCCCGGGGCTCGAGCAGCAGGAACAGCACGATCGCCAGCCCGAACAGGATGGCGTTGAGCTCTCCGATCGTGAGGATGCCCGAGTCGCCGGCCCCCGTCGTGAGCAGGGAGTCGAAGACGGCGCTGCCGCTGTTCTGCTCGATGAGCGAGCGGCCGCCCCACACGAACAAGGCGCCGACGATCGAGCCGAAGATCGTCCCCAGGCCCCCGATGATGATCATCGCCACGTAGGTGATGGATAGGAACAGGGTGAAGTCGAGGGGACTGACGAACTGCTGCAGCAGCCCGTAGAGCGCCCCGGCCACCGCGGCGTAGGCGCTGGACCAGGCGAAGGCGCCCACCTTGTAGCGGGCGGGGCTCACGCCGATGACTTCGGCCGACAGGTCACGGTCGCGGATCGCCTGCATGGCCCGCCCCGGCCGGCTGCGCACCAGGTTTTTGGCCAGCAGCGCCGCCAATGCCACCAGCGCCCACACGAACCAGAACATGCTTTGGGCGAAGCTGTACCTGATATCCCCGATCTCGAGGCCCGCCTTGAAGTCCAGCGGGCCGAGAGATATCGGCGCCGCTCCCAGGCTGACGCCGGCGCCGCCGCCGGTGACGCTCTCCCAGTTGTTCCACAGGTGCTCACCGAGGAACACGAGCCCGAGCGTCACGACCACCAGGTAGTTGCCCCGCAGGCGCAGGGCGAAGGGGCCGATCACCCCGCCGACCACGAAGCCGATCAGCGCCGCCAGCGCGAGGTAGGCGGGCATCGACCAGCCGCGCTGGCCGCCGAAGTAGGCGGCGGTGTAGGCGCCGACCCCGACGAAGAAGGCGTGGCCCAGCGAGATCTGGCCGGTGTAACCGATCAGCAGGTTGAGGCCGATGGCGCCGATGGCGAAGACGCCACACATGGCGAGCACGCGCAGGCCCGGGTCGCCGAGGTAGCCGGGCAGCGCTGCGAAGGCGACCAGGGCACCGACGACCAGCACCCAGCGCCACGGGCTGCGACGGGGGCTGGGCAGCAGCTTGACCTCGTCGTTGTACGAGAGGTTGAGGTCCCGGGCGGGGCCGCCGCGCCCGGGGGCGAGCGACCCCAGGGGCCGGAGGGCGTCGGTGAGCGCGTGGGTGATCGCCATCAGATGCGCCGCACCTCCGGCGTGCCGAACAGGCCGTAGGGCCGGACCATGAGGATGATGATCATCACCAGGTACGGCGAGACGAGCTCGAAGCTCTCGCCCACCCAGTCGAAGTACTCGGGGGCGAGGAGGGCGGTGAACTGCTGGACGAGGCCGATGATGATGCCGCCGATCACCGCCCCGAGCGGCGAGTCCAGGCCGCCGAGGATGATGGCCGGGAACGCCACGAGGGCCAGCGAGCCGGTGGCCGGGCTGAGCTGGCCGGAGCCGGCGGCCAGCGTGACGCCGGCCAGTGCCGCCACGACGCCGGCGATGGCCCACGCCACCCGGTGCACCCGGCGGGCGGGGATCCCCTGGGCCATGGCCACCTCGGGGTCGAAGGCGGCCGCCCGCATGGCCAGCCCCAGGCTCGTGTACCGGAAGAAGGCGAAGAACACCGCCACCGCCGCCGCCGTGAATCCGAGCGTCCACAGGTCGCGGTCCGTGACCGTCACGCCGAACAGCTCGCGGGTGCTGAGGCCCCAGGGGTCGCCGAGGTTGCGGTTGTTCGGCCCCCAGATCGACGTGACCACGTTGTCGATCACGAACAAGAGCCCGATGGTCACCATGATCAGCGTGGCCGGGGACTCGCCCACCAGCCAGCGCAGGACCAGGCCCTCGATGACCACCCCGACCAGCGCCCCGCCGACCATGGCCAGGAGCACGGACAGGTAGAAGTTCAGCTCCCACGTCTGGGTGAACTGGAAGGTGAGGTAGCCACCGAGGAGGACCAGGCTGGCCTGGGCGAAGTTGATGACCCCCGTGGCCTTGAACACCACCGAGAAGCCGAGAGCGATGAGGGCGTACTTGCAGCCCACGGCCAGCCCGGAGAACCCGGTCTGCAGCAGGTCGTCGCCGGTGATGACGCCCAGCAGGGGACTCATGAATACAACGCCTCGATCATCGGGCCGAACGCCTCCTCGATGGCCCGGCGCTTCACCTTCTGGGTGGCCGTGACCTCGCCGTCCTCGTGGTCGAGCTCCTTGGGGAGCAGCGCGAACTGCTTGATCTGCTCGACCTGGGCCAGGCCGGTGTTGACCTCGTCGACGACGCCGCCGATCAACTCGACCACCTCGGGCTTGGAGGACAGGTCGCCGTAGGTCGTGAACGGGATGCGCCGCCGCTGAGCCCAGCTCCCCGCGGTGTCGAGCTCGATGCCGATCAGCGCCACCAGGTACCGGCGGTTGTCACCGATGACGATGGCCTCGCGCACGTACGGCGACACCTTGAGGGCGTTCTCGATCTCGGAGGGGCTGACGTTCTTGCCGCCGGCGGTGATGATGATGTCCTTCTTGCGGTCGGTGATCGTCAGGTAGCCATCCTCGTCCAGCTCGCCGATGTCGCCGGTGTGCAGCCAGCCGTCCGGGCCGATGGTCTCGGCGGTCGCCTCGGGGTTGCGGAAGTACCCCACGAACGTGGCGGGCCCCCGGGTGAGGATCTCGCCGTCGTCGGCGATCCTGATCTCGCATCCCCTGAAGGCCTTGCCGACCTTGCCGAACTTGAAGGCGTCGGGCCTTGCGACGGTGGCCGCCGTGGAGGTCTCGGTCATTCCCCAGCCCTCGAGGATCAGGACGCCCGCGGCGTCGAAGA
>DASQUY010000347.1:0-4167 GCA_035641055.1 Acidimicrobiales bacterium
CGCGGTTACGACCGCTCTGCCGTCGACCCCCTCGGCGCCGGCCCCGCGGGTCGAGGCCGAACTCGAACCAGGGGGGTGCCCAGGCGCCGAAGGCGTGACGACCGTGATGCCCGTGGGGCATGTGTGGATCTCGCACCGCCAACTCCTTTCGATCGCTTGTCGATGGGTTGACGATATATCGGAAACCTATCGACGCGGACCGTGACCTCGGTCACGGTCCGGCGCGGGTTTCAGATCTGCATGGCCGCCTGGAGGGTGACGTCGGGGGCCGGCCGGGGCGGCTCCCGGCGGGCGAGGGCGGCCTCCATGGCGGGGGCCAGTCGCTCGAGCTTGGCCTTCTCCCGTGCGGGATCACGCTCGGCGAACTCGGGCAGGACCTCGGCCGCGAACAGCTCCAGCGACTCGCAGATGTGCTCGTGGCGGTTGCGCCCGGCCTGCGACACGAAGATCACCTGGTCGATGCCGGCATCCTCGTAACCCCGCAGCAGCGCACGGACCTGGTCGGGGGTGCCGATCGCGCCGCGCAGCGCCCCCAGTCCCTGCTCGAAGAGCTGGGCGCCCAGCGCCTGACCGGTCTGCGCCGCCGTCTGGCGGCGAAAGCCGAACAGGTCACGCTTTTCCTGGAACTCCTCCCACACGTTGGTCCGCCCCGGCCGGTGGTTGCCGAAGATGTAGTAATGGCCGAGGCTGAAGCCGAAGAAGTGGGCACCGTCGAGGCCCCGCTCGATGGCCGTCTCCTCGTCGGCATGGCACATCATGGGCAGCACCACGGCCACGTTGGGGTTGACGGCGAACCCGCCGGGGACGCACTCGTCGGAGTCCAGCGTGGCGTAGTAGTCGTCCACCCAGGCCTTGGCCTCGGACGGCTCGATGAAGCTGAAGCTCAACGCCCCGATGCCCTTGGTGGCCGCCAGGTGGATCGTCTCCCGGCGGCTGCACGCCACCCACAGCGGCGGGTGCGGCCGCTGGAGCGGCTTCGGCACCACGCCGCGAGCAGGCATCTCGAAGAACTCCCCGTCGTAGCCGGCGAACGGCGACTCGACGAACATGCGCGTCACGGCGTCGAGCGCCTCGTTCCACTGCGCCCGCTTCTGCGTGCGGTCGATGAGGAAGCCGCCGAGCTCCGCCTCCGAGGACGCCTCGCCAGTGCCGAACTCCACACGGCCGTCGGACACCAGGTCGAGCGTGGCGATGCGCTCGGCCACCCGCGCCGTGTGGTTGAAGTTGAACGGGAGCTGGACGATGCCGTGGCCGAGCCGGATGCGCGACGTGCGCTGGCTGGCTGCCGCCAGGAACACCTCGGGCGCCGAGGAGTGCGAGTACTCCTCCAGGAAGTGGTGCTCGACCTCCCACACGTAGTCGATGCCGACCCGATCGGCCAGCTCGACCTGCTCGAGGGCGTCCTTGAGCAACCGGTGCTCGCTGTCGTCGTCCCACGGGCGGGGGAGCTGGTGCTCGTAGAAGATGCCGAACTTCATGGGGTCCTCCTGCAATCAGGGTTCACGGCAGTGCCGCGATCAGGTCGTCGAACGAGCGGAACAGGGCCGGCCGGCCTTCCTCGGCGCGGATCTCGAGCGCCAGGCGCCGACTCCGCACGAGCAGGTCGCGGGCGGCGCGGCCCGGCCACGGGTCGGGGAGCAGCTCGGGTGGCAGCAGGGGATCGTCGGCGAAACACGACTGGTAGGCGAGGCCCATCGCCAGCGCCCCCGGCAGGAACGCCGAGTCGGGCAGCCTCTGGTGGCGGCGGCGCATCGCCGCCAGCTCGTCGGGCACGTGACCCCAGCGCCGCACGAAGTCTCCGTAGCGGGCGGCCAGGCGCTCGACCGGCCACAGTCGGGCGGCCAGCGCCGTCGGCTCCGTCACGCCGCCGACCGTCAGGTCGTCCGTGGCGGCCAGCGTGACGTGGTCGGCCACGCCGAGCCGCTCCGCCTCGGCGCCCACCTCCTTCTCCCACGCATGCGGGCTCACGTAGAGGCCGTTGTGGATGCCGGCGCCGCCCAGCCGGACGAGGCGATCTCGCAGCGCGTCGCGGGCGGCGCGCTGCGCCTCGGGGACGGCGAAGGCTGCGAGGTGCCAGCGGCGGTCCCAGCCATGGTCCCCGCTGCCGCTGTCGGTCGGGCCGGATCGCTTGGCGTCTTGGAGGTGGGCCAGCCGGATCCGGGCGCTGTCGGCGCCCAGCGCCGCTAGCCCGTCGGCCGTGGCGTGGTACACGGCGCGCTGGCCCTGGCCGTGCCGGGTGAACAAGCCCTCGGCGACGAGGCGGCGGAGGCACGAGCGGACCTGTTCGGGCGAGCGCCCGCAGGCGTGAGCCACGGGAAAGGCATCGGCCGCCAGGATGGTGCCGTCGTGGCGGGCGAGGCCGAGCACGAGCATGCGGGTGGGCAGGTCGCCACGGGTCGCGGCGTAACCGGTCGTTTTCCCCACGACCGCAAGTCAATTCGACCGATACGGCCGTGTCAACGCCTCGCCCCTGCCGCCAAAGCGAACTTGCGGTGGTTAGGGACGCCATGACGTCCTCAACCACCGCAAGTTCGGATGAGGGGGTTCGGCCATCGTCATGCAAGCTGGTGCGCGGGCGATAGCGTCAGCGGAATGACCCGGCGAGCGTCCGCTCCGACTGTCGTCGGCCTCGGGTGGCTGGCGGGGTCGATCCCGTTCTCCAACCTCGCGGCGCGCGTCCGGGCCGGCGTCGACCTCCGCGACGTCGGGGGCGGCACGGTGTCGGGCACGGCGCTGCACAGCGTCGCGGGGTTCGGACCGTTGGCCGTCGCCGGCGTGTGCGACATCGCCAAGGGCGCCGTGGGTCCGGCGCTGGCCGGGCGCGACCGACCCATGCTGGGTGCGGCGGCCGCCGGCGCCGCGGTTGCCGGCCACAACTGGTCGCCGTGGTTGGGGGGCGCCGGGGGACGGGGCATCTCGGTCGGCATGGGGGCGCTCGTGGTCCACAGCTGGCCCGGCACGGTGGTGCTCGCATGCGGCCTGGCGGCCGGTCGCCTGAGCCGGCAGACCGGGCTCGGCAGCTTCATCGCCAACCTCGCCCTGGTCCCCGTGCTGGCCCGCACGCGTGGCCGCGCCGGCCTGGTCGCCGGCGCCGGCGTGACCGGCGTCATGCTCGCCAAACGTCTGCTCGGCAACCGGCCACCGGCCCGGGCCGGCCTCGATGTGTATCTCCACCGACTCCTGTACGACTGCGATCCGGACGGACCCGAAGCATGACCGTCAGCGTCGTCACCGACAGCGCCGCGGCGCTGCCCACCGATCTCATCGCCCGCTACGGCATTCGGGTGGTACCCCTGGTGCTGCACATCGGCGACGACCGCTACCGCGACGACGAGGTCGACCTCGACGAGCTCGTGCGCCGGTTCGACGAGCCGATCACCACGTCGGCGCCGTCGCCCGGCGAGTTCGCCACGGTGGTCGCCGAGGCGCTGGGCTCCGGGCCGGTCGTCGCCCTCACCGTCGCCGCCGGCATGTCGTCCACGCACGACTCCGCCAAGCTGGCGGCCAAGCTCGTGGGCGATGACGGTCCCGCGCGCGGCGCCGCCGGACCGGACGTCACCGTGCTCGACACCGGCACGGCCGCCGGAGCTCAGGGCCTGGTCGTGCTGGCGGCGGCCCGGGCGGCGGCCGAGGGAGCCGACCGCGACGAGGTCGTCGCCATCGCCGAAGATGTGGCGGGCCGCGTGCGCTTGGCGGCCACCGTGGCCGATCTCGAGCGACTGGCGCGCTCCGGGCGGGTTCCCGAGGCGGCCCGCTGGATCGGCGACCGGCTCGGCGTCCGCCCGTTGTTCGAGTTCCGCGACGGTCGGGCGCGGCCCCTGCGCCCGGCGTTCAGCGTGGAGGGAGCGCTCGACCGCATCGTGCAGCGCTGTGCGGCGGGCGCCCAGTCCGGCGGTCGGCTGCACGTCAGCGTCCTGCACGCGCTCAATCCCGAGGCCGCCGCCACGCTGTCCGAGCGGGTCCGCTCGCTGTCCCCGGTGTCGTTCCTTGTCGGCCCCTTCAGCCCCGTCATGGTCGCCCACACCGGTCGGGGGTTGGCCGGCCTCGCCTGGTGGTGGGAATGATGGAGCTCGTCGACCCCGTGGACGTGAAGCCCACGAAGCTTCTGACCGCCGACGGTGTGAAGCTGGCGGGCTGCTGGAGGGAGCCGGCGAGGCCCGGCGGGAA
>DASQUY010000348.1:0-3419 GCA_035641055.1 Acidimicrobiales bacterium
CCGCCACACCGGCCACTGCTGCTGGGTCGAGATGCGCGCCTTCGAGCTCCTGGGAGCGTGGTCGGCGTCGGTGCCCGAGCCCGAGGTCAAGGCGATGGTCGCCACGCACAGCCGGCAGCGGGCCTGGCACGCCGAGCTGTGGCACGACCTGCTCCCCACCGCGGGCGACGGCGGCATCGAGGGGTTCATCACACCGGCCAACCCCGGCGTGGAGGCGTTCGTCGAGGCGTTGGCCCAGCCGGAGGCGCCGGAGCGGACGATCGAGAAGCTGGCAGGCGCCTACCGCGTCCTCACGCCTCGGACGGTCGCCGCCTACACCGAGCAGCTCGCCGACGCATCCCCGATCACCGACGGTCCGGCGATCCGGGCGTTGCGGCTGGTGCTGGCCGACCAGGTCGAGCACTGGCGCGAGGGTGAGGCGATGCTGCAGGCGCTCCTGCGATCCGGGCGCGACGTCGACCGGGCGGCAGGTCACCAGGCACGGCTCGAAGCGCTGCTGGTGGAGGCAGACGGCATCCTCGGGACCGGGCGCTAATCCCCGTCCCGGTCGTCCTGGCCGCATCCACCACGATCGCCGCGGGCGGCACCGCAGCCCGCCTCACCGGGCGCCATCCGGACCTCCGACGACGAGTCGAGGCCCAGGGCTGACGCCCACCACGACGACGACCACCAGAGCCGCCCATCAGAGTGCCGGCCGCCCGGGCGATCCTGCCCCGACCCGTCGGGCCGCCGACGGTTCTCTGCGCTCCCCCCGGCGCCCTCCCTGTCGGCAGCGTCGTCGTCCGCCCGGTCGGAGGGCGCCTGTTTGTCCGCCGGCACGGGCGCTGCCGCACCCGCCGCCGCTGGTGGGCTGCCATGGGCGCCGGTCGTCGACGGCGGCGATGTCGGCGTCGTGGCCGCGGCCGTGTCGGGCGGGCTCGCCTCCGACTCCGGCTCGGTGGACGGGGCCGCCGACGGGTCCTGCCCGGGGGCCGAGGAGGTCGTCTGCTCGGATGCGGGCGTCGTCGACGACGTGGGTTCTGCCGGCTCGGATACCGGTGGTCCCGGAGCGGTCTGCGAGGCGACGACCGATGAATCCTCGTCCTGGCCCGCGCCTCGCACGGTGAGGATCGCGCCCACGAGCAGCGCCGCGGCCGCGGCGACGCTGGCGGCCGGGCGCCCGGCTGACGCCCAGCCCCGCCGGGCCCAGCCGCGCACCACCGCCCGGTGGGTTTGGCTCAGGTGGGCGGGTGCCCGGCGCGAGGAGCGCGGGGCGCCCCCGACGCCCGCTTCGACCTGCCGGGACAAGACCTCGTTCATCGTCGGTGCCGGCTCGAGCTCGCGACTGGCATGCATCCAGGCGGTCAGCTCGACCACGGGCGCGAGGTCATCCCGCCCCGGCGGCTGCACACCTCTCATGATGTGTTCGACGTCGCGTTCGCTGAGATCACTCACCCTGTCCAAAGTGAACGCCACGCTTCGTGCTTGGGATACGCCCGAGCGAGAGGGCCGGGCGCTCGGCGCCCGCTGAGGCGTCTCAGGGCACGGCGACGGGTCGGTCCAGGTGGCGACGCAGCGAGGCGAGGGCGCGATGCTGCAGCGCCTTGATGGCGCCCTCCCGCTTGTCCAGCATCCGGGCCACGTCCTCCACCGACAGGTCGGCGATGATGCGGAGCAGGACGACGTCCCGCTGATCGGGAGACAGCACGGCCAACAAGTCCCGCACGGCATCGTGGGCGAGCACGGCGAGGGCCTCGTCCTCGACGTCGCCGAGGTCGGCATGCTCCTCCACTCCGAGGCCATCCTGCATCCGAGGCTCTCGGCTGGTCCGGCGCCGATCGTCGATCATGCGATGGTGGGCGATCGTGAACACCCAGGAGCGGAAGCCCTGCTCGTCACCCTGGAACCGCGGCAGGTTGCGGTGTACCTGTGCGAAGACGTCGTTGGTGAGACCGTCGGGATCGCTGGCACGGTGCCACCGCAGGTACGAGGACACCTGCCCCGCGAGCTGGCGGTAAATGTGGTCGAAGGCGGCGACCGAGCCCTGGCGGGCAGCCGAGACGAGGTGACTCAAGCCCGGTTGACGCTGGCGCCGGACAGCAACCTCCGCCGGGCGGATCGGACGAATCCCTGTTTCAATGAGCACGCCGTTTTTGCCCTCCCCCGATTGACTCAGATCGTGGGCGCGGTCGGTGTGTCGCCTTCGAATCGATCAGAGTGCCTCCTCCCAGGCGCCGCACCTTAGCGAACCAGCACGGCCCGTGGTCGAAAGTCGTCTCCGGCCCCTCCGCACGCGGCGGAGAGCACGGAGAATCGCGGGCGTGGGGTGGTCGGCCTTGACCGCGCCGGTATCCTGTACGGCGCTCCGGGTTCTCCGGTGCATGAGCCACGCCCGTGAACGCATCGCTCCGAGATCTGGGCGAGCGGGTGAGGGTTCCCGACTCACCGAAGCGACGAGAAGGACGGACCGTTGCCCAAGGAGCGCGTCGAGCGCGACGAGGAAGATCTCGTCCGGCTGTACCTCACCGACATCGGCCAGTACCCGCTGCTCACCAAGGACGACGAGGTCCGTTTGGCCCAGGCGATCGAGGCCGGGAACGCCGCCCGGCTCGAGCTCGAGACCGGGGCCCGCACCATCTCTCCCGCCCGGCGGCGCGAGCTGCGCCGCTGCGCACGCGAGGGGGAGCGGGCCGAGCGCACGTTCGTGCAGTCCAACCTGCGGCTGGTCGTGTCCATCGCCAAGAAGTACCAGGCATCGGGGCTGCCGCTGCTCGACCTCATCCAGGAGGGCAACCTCGGCCTGATGCACGCCGTCGAGAAGTTCGACTGGCGCAAGGGCTTCAAGTTCTCCACGTACGCGACCTGGTGGATCCGCCAGGCCATCACCCGCGGCATCGCCAACACCGGCCGCACGATCCGGCTGCCGGTCCATGCCGGCGACACGCTGGCCCGGCTGCAGAAGGCGCGGGCCCGCCTCGAGCTCAAGCTCGGCCGGCCCGCCACGCTCGCCGAGCTGTCCATGGAAGTCGAGATGCCCGAGGACAAGGTGACCGAGGCGCTGCGCTTCGCGGCCGAGCCCCTGTCGCTGTCCGAGCCGCTGCGCGAGGACGGCGATGCCGAGCTGGGCGACGTCGTCGAGGACCGCTCGGCCGAGTCGCCGTTCGAGGTGGCGGCGACGGCGCTCCTGCCCGAGGAGATCAACCGGTTGCTGGCGCCGCTGGACGAGCGCGAGCGCGAGATCCTGAAACTGCGCTTCGGCCTCGACCGGGGCGAGCCGCGCACGCTCGAGGAGGTGGGCGAGCACTTCAACCTCACCCGCGAGCGCATCCGCCAGATCGAGGCGCGGGCCATGTCCAAGCTGCGTCACCCGTCGTCCGACACCGGCGCGCGAGATCTGCTTGCCGTCTGAGCGGCGGGGGGTTCGGGGGGCAGAGGCCCTC
>DASQUY010000349.1:0-5279 GCA_035641055.1 Acidimicrobiales bacterium
GACATCTCGGGGGCGCTGCAGACGGTGGGCTTCGACGTCGTGGAGCCCGACAACGCCGAGCCGGCCGACACCACCACTATCCAGCACGCCGCGGGGGAGGCCGACCACGGGCAGCTCCTGGCCCGCTACCTCACCACCCCCGCCGAGCTCGTGAGGAACCCGGATCTCTTGCCGGGGACGGTGGTGCTCGTTGCCGGCGCCGACTTCACCACGGTGCACGAACAGCCCACGCCGGTCGACGAGATGCCGACCACGACAGCGGGCGGTCAGTCCGGTGGCGGCACCCCGACGACTGCGACCGCCGGAGGCGGCGAGTCCGGCGGCACCTCGACGACCGCCCCCTCCGAGGCGGCAGGCGATTCGACCACGACGACCACCGCCCCGCCCCCCACCACGGCCACCACCGAGCAGAACCCCTACATCGTCGGCCAGCCTCCGCCGGGGGAGAGCTGCGGGTAGACGTCGGCCCTATCCTCTTCCCATGGACGACGCCGAGGTCATCAGGCGCATCGGCTCCCTGGTCGACGAGGAGCACGCGCTCGAGCGTGACGTCAGCCAGCACGGGCCCGACTCCGACGCCGCCGGCCGCTTGCGCGAGGTCGAGGTGGCGCTCGACCAGTGCTGGGATCTCCTGCGCCAGCGCCGTGCCCGGCGGGACATGGGCCAGGATCCCGATGAGGCCCGGGTGCGGCCGCCCGACGTTGTCGAGCGCTACCAGCAGTAGACGTGCCCGTTGATTTTGAACGCCTGCCGGGCGGCACGCCCGACCGGTCCGCCGCCGACGTCGAGGTCGCCAGCCGATCGGCCGGACCGGTGGTGACGCACTACGCGGCGGTGACGATCGGCCGGGGGGCGGACACGGTCGCCCGCTACGTGTTCGACCCGACGACGATGCCGCACTGGAGCGGCGTCCTCTTCGAGATCGACCCCACGGACGACCTCGAGCCGCGCCTGGGCCGGAACCTGCGGGCCAACCTCAAGATCCTGGGCGTGCGGCTGGCAGTCGAGGGCGAGCTGATCGAGGTGGATCTCGCCGCCCGGCGGGCGGCCGTCCGGATCCTGCCCGTCGATGGCGACGGCTCGCTGGAGCACCGGCTGTGGGTCGAGAAAATGGCGTCGGCGGACGGCTCGGACGACTCCGACAACTCGGACAACTCGGTGCTGCACTTCTGGAACCGGGTGGAGCTGCCGTCGTGGCTGTCGGGCAACGTGAGCGACGCGCTGGTGCGTCGCTTCCTCGACCACACGGCGAGCTTCGCGTTGGCGAACATCAAGGACATCCTCGAGCTCGGGGAGGAGGACGACGTTCGCCGGCTCGGGCCGGTCGCGGGTCGCCGGCAGCAGTCCCCGAGCCTCTGATAAGACTCACGGACCTGAAAACAGGAGGGGAGAGATGCGGGTTCCGTTGACCGTTGCCGACCATCTCGAGCGCGCCGCGCTCGTCTACCCCGATCGCATCGGCGTGGTGGACGAGCCCGACCAGCCGGCGTCGTCGTGGGGGTCGGTGACCTGGCGGCGGGTGGCGGAGCTGGCCCGGGCGCAGGCGGCCGCGCTCGACGCTATGGGCGTCGCCCGTGGCGCGCGGGTGGCGATCGTGTCCCACAACGCCGCGCGCCTGCTGGTGTCGTTCTTCGGGGTCAGCGCTTGGGGGCGGATCCTGGTCCCCGTCAACTTCCGGCTCAACGCCGACGAGGTCGGCTACATCGTCGAGGACTCCGGAGCGTCGGTGCTGCTCGTCGACCCCGAGCTCGACGAGGCGCTCGCCGGTGTCGACTGCAAGCACCGTTTCGTGCTCGGGGCCGAGACCGACGAGGCGTTGTGGCCGCCGGACGGAGAACCCGAGCCCTGGGACGACCCCGACGAGGACGGCACCGCCACGATCAACTACACGAGCGGGACGACCGCCCGACCCAAGGGCGTGCAGCTCACCCACCGCAACTTGTGGCTCAACGCCGCGACGTTCGGCTGGCACACCGGGGTGAGCGACCGCGACGTCTACCTGCACACGCTGCCGATGTTCCACTGCAACGGCTGGGGCATGCCGTACGCGCTCGCCGGCATGGGTGCCAGCCAGGTGGTGTTGCGCAAGGTCGACGGCACCGAGGTCCTGCGCCGTGTCGAGCGCCACGGGGTGACGCTGCTGTGCGGGGCGCCGGCGGTGGTGGCCGCCATCCTCGATGCCGCCGGGCGCTGGGAGGGTGAGGTGCCGGGAAGGGGGCGCGTGCGCATGGTCGTCGCCGGGGCCCCACCGCCGACCAGAACGATCGAGCGGACCGAGACCGAGCTGGGCTGGGAGCTCATCCAGATCTACGGGCTCACCGAGACGTCGCCGCTGCTCACGATGAACCGCCGGCGCGCCGAGTGGGACGACCTCTCGCCCGCCGACCGGGCCGGGCAACTGGCGCGGGCGGGTGCCCCCGCCCTGGGCGTGCGGCTGACGGCGAGCGACGGCGGCGAGGTGCTGGCTCGCTCCAACGTGGTGCTCGACGGCTACTGGAACCAGCCCGAGGCCACCGCCGAGGCGCTGGAGGGTGGCTGGTTCCACACCGGCGACGGCGGCACGATCGACGCTGAGGGCTACGTCACGATCTCCGACCGCCGCAAGGACGTGATCATCTCCGGCGGCGAGAACGTCTCGTCCATCGAGGTCGAGGACGTGCTGCACTCGCACGCGGCGGTCGCCGAGGTGGCGGTCATCGGTGTGCCCGACGAGCGCTGGGGCGAGACCGTCAAGGCCCTGGTCGTGCTGGCGCCCGGGCAGACGGCCGGCGAGCGCGAGCTCGTCGACCACTGCCGCCAGCGGCTGGCGCACTTCAAGTGCCCGACCTCCGTCGAGGTGCGCGACAGCCTCCCCCGCACGGCCACCGGCAAGCTCCAGAAGTTCAAGCTCCGCGCGCCCTACTGGGAGGGCCGCGACCGGCAAATCAGCTGATCGGCGGGAGACGGCCGGGCTAGTGTCGTCACCCCCCGTCCGGCCTCTGCCGGGCGGGCCGCGACGCGCGCCCGGAGCGATCCCATGCCCCACCCCGACCTCGCGGCCGAGCAGGCCTACATCGACGACGCCTATGCCTGCCTCGCGGCCATGCGCGAGCGCACCCGCCGCGCCGCCGATATCGCCGACTCGGCCGCCGAGGCCGTCGACTCGTTGATCGCCCAGGCCCACCTCCGCCACCGCCAGGCCAGCCTCGACGCCGACGTGCCCGGCCTGAGCTTCGGCCGCCTCGACGAAGAGGGCGACGCGACCTGGTACATCGGGCGCCGCCACGTCGAGGACGCCCGGGGCGATCCTGTGGTCGTCGACTGGCGGGCCGAGGTGGCGACGCCGTTCTATCGAGCGACCCCGGTCGACCCGCTAGGGCTGCGCCGCCGCCGGCGCTTCCTGATGACGGGGCCCCGCGTCGATGACCTCTTCGACGAGGTGTTCGACGACCCCGACAGCGTCGACGCCGCGCACCACGGCGGCATCCCCGACCCGTTGCTGGCGGAGCTGGAGCGCGAGCGGACGGGCGAGATGCGCGACATCGTGGCCACGATCGCCGCCGAGCAGGACGAGGTCATCCGGGCGCCGCTCGACACCTGCCTCGTCGTCCAGGGCGGGCCGGGCACGGGCAAGACCGCGGTGGGGCTGCACCGGGCCGCCTTCCTGCTCTACGAGCATCGGGCGCGCCTCGACGCCGAGGGTGTGCTCGTGGTGGGGCCAAACCCGATCTTCCTCCGCTACATCGCCCAGGTGCTGCCGTCGCTGGGCGAGGTGGCGGCCCGGCAGACCACGCTGAATCGCCTGCTGGCCGGCACCTCGTACCGGGTCACCGGGGTCGACGACGACGAGGCGGCGCGGATCAAGGGCGACGGCCGCATGGCCGAGGTGATCGCCAGGGCCGTGGCCTCTGCGGTGCGGACGCCCGACGAGGACCTGTCTGCGATGACGACCTGGGGGAGGGCCCGGGTCGGGCGCGGCGACGTGGTTGCCGCCGCCGCCGAGGTGCGGGCGCGAGGGGTGGCCCACAACGTCGGCCGGGCCGCGTTCCGTGCCCAGCTCGCCCGGTTGGTGCGCGCTGACCTGCTGCGGCGTCGCAGCGAGGAGGTGGTGACGACCGAGTCGGTCGGCGCCGACCTCCGGCGAGACCGGGAGTGGGGACGGACGGTCGACCGACTCTGGCCGGCGCTGAGCGCGCCGGCCCTCGTCCGCCGGCTGCTGACGAACCGGGCGGCGCTGGCGGCGGCCGCCGAAGGGCTGCTGTCCGCCGACGAACAGGCGGCCATCCGGCGCCGCCCGGTGCGGCGGGCTGCCGACGAGCCGTGGACGGCCGCCGACCTGGCGCTCGTCGACGAGGCCGAGGCCGCCGTCACGGGACCGCCGCCGACCTACGGGCACATCGTGGTGGACGAGGCCCAGGACCTGTCGACGATGGGCCTGCGCGCTCTGGCTCGCCGCAGCCGAGCCGCGTCGATGACCGTGCTGGGGGATCTGGCGCAGGCGACCGCGCCGGCCGCTCAGATGTCATGGGAGGCCGCCATCGCCGCGCTGGGCTCGCCGGCCTCGGCCCGGCGGGCCGACCTCGACCTCGGGTATCGCGTGCCGGACGCCATCATGGATGTGGCGAACGGCCTGCTGGTCGAGGCGGCGCCAGACGTGGTGCCGACGCGCTCGGTGCGGGCCGGCGGCCGGCCGCCGGCGATGGTGGCGACGAGCTCGGCGGCGCTGGCGGAGGCGGTGAGCGAGGCGGTCGCCCAACTGGGGGCGAGCTGGTCGTCGATCGCGGTGGTCGTGCCTCCGCCGGTGCGGGCGGCGGTCGAGGACGTGCTGTCCGCCACGTCCCTTCCCGTGCGGGGGGACGCCGGCGAGGGCGGCATCACGACCCTCGACCCGGCCGACGTGAAGGGCCTCGAGTTCGACGCCGTGGTCGTGGTCGAGCCGGCGTCCATCGCGGGCGACACGGCACGCGGCCTGCGGATGCTCTACGTCGCCCTCACCCGAGCCGTCCAGGAGCTGGTGATCGTCCACGCCGGTCCGCTCCCGCCCGGCCTGGCGGCCTGAGGCGCTACGCTTGCCTCTCCCGCCCTCGTAGCTCAGGGGATAGAGCAGCGGCCTCCGGAGCCGTGTGCGTGGGTTCGAATCCCGCCGAGGGCGCCACGACGACATCCCCGATGGCGCCAAGCTGGGGGCACCGTCGTCGCTGCCCCTCCGGCGGCTGCTGCAGGACACACCCGGCCGGGCGACGGCCCGCCTGGTCGACACCTGCGGAGACGAAGGTGACGGCGAGCGCGGGGAGGCTGCG
>DASQUY010000350.1:0-2414 GCA_035641055.1 Acidimicrobiales bacterium
TGGGCTACGAGGTGACCCCGCAGGTGTTCCAGCCGGGCGCGGCGGCCGGCGCGGCTCGCACCGCCCCGCCCGCCGACCTCGTGCTCGTCGCCGCTGGCTTCGACGACGAGCTGGCCGCTGCACGTGTTCTTCTCGGCGCACCCGGCAGCCGGGCCCGGGTGCTCGGCTTCGTCGGCGCCGGCGTGGACCAGGTCCTGTCCGAGCTCGGCGATCGCCGAGAGCTGCTCGTCGGCCCGAGCCAGTGGACGGTCCGCAGTGCGCTCGGCGCGCCGGCCGACGAGGGGCCCGATACCGGTTGGTTCGTCGACCGCTACAGGCGGGCCACCGGGCAGGAGCCGGAGTACCCGGCGGCCCAGGCCTTCGCGGCCGGCGTGCTGGCCTCGCGCTGCGTGCGCGACGCCGCATCGTCCGAGCCGGCCAACGTGGTCGCCGTTGCCGCCCGGTTGCGGTGCCGCACGCTCTACGGCGGCTTCCGTCTCGATCCCCGGACGGGTCAGCAGGTCGGCCACCGGGTGCTCACCGTCCAGTGGCAGCGCGGCGTGCGGCGGGTCGTCTGGCCGCCCGGGCACGCCGAGGCGCCGCTGCTCGTCCCCGGTAGGCGAGAGTGACGCGATGATCACCCTGCTGTGCGGCGGCTTCGGTGCCGCTCGCTTCCTCGACGGGCTGCGCCACCGCTCCGGCGACCTCTGTTGCATCGTCAACACCGGTGACGACTTCGACTACCTGGGGCTGCGGGTGTGCCCGGACCTGGACAGTGTGCTGTACGCCTTGGCTGGTTGCTTCGATGAGGTGCGCGGCTGGGGGCCACTGGGCGACTCCTTCGCCGCCAACGGGGCGCTGGCCCGCTACGGCGACGATTGGTTCCATCTCGGCGACCGCGACCTCGCCCTTTCCCTCGAGCGCACGTCGCGGCTCGGCGAAGGGCGCCCGCTCGGCGCCGTGACGGGCGAGCTGGGTGAGGCGTGGGGTGTAGCGGCGCGGATCCTCCCCGCCACGGACCAGGACGTGCGGACCCGGATCCGGGTTGGCCGACGGTGGCTCGGGTTCCAGGACTTCGTCGTCCGCGAACAGGCCGCCCCGCCGATCGCCGAGATCGCCTACGACGGTGCGGCGCGTGCCGCTCCGGCACCCGGGGTGTTGACGGCCATCGAGCGCGCCGACCTGGTGGTCATAGCGCCGAGCAATCCGGTCACCAGCATCGGGCCGATCCTCGCCGTGCCCTGGGTGCACCAGGCAATCGCCGGGCGACGGGCACCGACGGTGGCCGTCTCGCCGATCGTGCTCAACGCCGAGCCGAGCACCGACGCCGAGCGGACGCGGTGCGGGCTGCGTGCCGTCGTCATGGAAGCCGTCGGTCTCGCTCACCGACCCTCGGCGGTCGCGTTGGCGTACCGTGACCTGATCGATGGCTTCGTCCTCGACGAGCGGGACTTCGACGAGGAGGGCAAGGTCCTGGCCGAGTTCGGGCTGCCCGTCCTGCCGGCCGATACCCTCACCCGGCCCGGACGGCGCACAGAGCTGGCCGAGGCGGTGATCGAGTTCGGGCTGGCCCTGACTCAGCCGTAGAAGGTCTCAGCGATTCCGCCGAGATAGAAGGCAACCTTCTCCGGGGCGAGGGCGCCGATTGGCGGGCACAGGCAGAACGAATCGGCCACGTCCCAGACCTCGGCGACCCGTTTCCGGCAGGCGTCCGGGCTGCCGAGGATCACGAAGGTCTCTGCCATCTCGTCGCTGACCGCGCCGACCCACGCCGCCATGTCTTTGCGCTCGAGCGCGTCCGAGCATGCCTGGGCCTCCTTCTCGAAGCCCATCGAGGCGAACATCGGCTCGTACTACTTCATGCCGGCGTAGTAGGCGACGGTCGCCCGGGCGTCGTTGAGCGCCTCGCTCCGGTCGTCGCTCACCGCCACCCACAGCCAGGCATTCCAATGGATGTCGCGGCGTTGCCGGCCGGCCCGAGACCGTCCGCCAGGGCGGCTCGGCCGTAACGGAGGAGCCAGCCCGGACCGTGGATCGGATGGTCGATGTAGCCGTCGGCAACCTCGTCCGCCAGCCGGGTCAGTCCCTTCTGGTTGGCGGCCAGCCAGATCGGGATGCGGTCCCGGATCGGCGGTGCGAACGGGCCGAGAAACGTCGACCAGTCGTGCTTGTGGTACTTGCTGTCGAACCGGTCGAGCTCGCCGGTGTGGCTCTTGGCGATGATGAGGCGGATCACCTCGATCGTCTCCTTGATGTGCTCGACCGGCCGGCCGTAGCCCGGCATCCCGTGGAAGCCCTCGACCCAGTCCTTGATCGAGGTACCCAGCCCGAGGACGAAGCGGCCCCCGCTGACCCGGTCGAGATCCATCGCCGTCATGGCGATCTCGAACGGGTTGCTGGCGAAGGCGATCTTGATCCCGGTGGCGAGCTCGACC
>DASQUY010000351.1:0-9723 GCA_035641055.1 Acidimicrobiales bacterium
CCTGCGGACTCCGCGGTGGCGCCACCGGCGTCCCCGCCGGCCGCGGCCTCGACAGCCGGTGCTTCCGCCTCGCCGCTCTCGTTTCCCGCCAGCAGCTTCATCTCGAGGCAGTCGACGAACTGGCCCAGCAGCTTCGCCGACACGTCGGCCATCACACCCCGGCCGAACTGGGCGACCCGGCCCGTGACCGTGAGGTCGGTGTTGACCGACACCTTGGTGCCGTCCCCGTCGGGCTCGAGCAGGGCGGTGATCGTGGCGTTGGCGTTGCCCTGGCCCCGGGTCTCCCGGCCCTCGGCCCGCAGCACCGCCCGGTGCCCGGCGTCGTCACGCTCGACGAAACGGGCCGCCCCCTTGTACTGGGCGGTGATGGGCCCCACCTTGACCTTCACGATCCCGCGGTACTCGTCGCCCTCGACCTCCTGGAGCTGGGCGCCGGGCATGCAGGGAGCGATGCGCTCGACATCGGTGAGCACACCCCACGCCTCGTCGACCGAGACACCCACCCGGAACTCGTTGCTCAGGTCCACGGCATCAGCTCCATTCCCTCAGATCGTCCAGCGTGTCGATGTCGGCGGCACGCCCTGGACACGGTACTTCGATGACGAGGTCGGGCCGGCGCCTCATAACCGCCCGGGCGCCCTCGTCGCCGGTGGCCGGCAGCAGCGGCCACACCAGCGACGACAGCCGCACCGGATTGCCCCGCATGCCCTTGTAGGTGGCCACCGCGATCGGCTTCTGACCGGCGGCCGCGACCTGCCACCACGACTCGGCCCGCACGAGCGGCTGGTCGCCCAGCCCCACCACCACCGCATGATGGCCGTCCCGGCGGGCCCGCGTCACCCCGGCTTGCAGCGACGTGGCCAGCCCCTCGCGCCACCGGTCGTTGCGCACGAACCGCACCGCGTCGGCCGCCAGCGGCGGCACCGGCAGATCGGTCGCCCCCCGCACCACGTACGTGGTGTCCAGGCCGGCCGCCGCCGCGTTCTCGATCGTCCATTCGACCACGGTGCGCCCGAGGAAGGGCGCCAGCAGCTTGTGCCCCTCACCGCCCGATGCCGTGAACCGTGATCCCCCGCCCGCCGCCAGGATGATGGCGGCGACGGTCACGTGCCGGCGTCGCCCGGCGGTGTCGCCGGTCGGTGGATCGGACCCTCGGTGTCCCGCAGGGGTCGGGCGTCGGCGCGGCCGGTGCGCTGGGCGATGATCTCGGCGCAGATGGACACCGCCGTCTCCTCGGGCGTGCGGGCGGCGATGTCGAGCCCGATCGGCGCCCGGATGCGGGCCAGGCCGCCGTCGTCGACACCGGCCTCCCTCAGCCGGACCACCCGGTCGGCATGCGTGCGGCGGCTGCCCATGGCGCCGATGTAGCCCACGTCGGTGGCGAGCGCCGCCACCAGGGCGGGGACGTCGAACTTCGCATCGTGCGTCAGCACGCACACGGCGTCACGCTCGGTGAGGCCGGGGCCGATCCGGCCCAGCAGCCGGTCGGGCCAGTCGACCACCACCTCGTCGGCCCACGGGAAGCGCGCCCGCGTGGCGAACACCTCCCGGGCGTCGCACACCGTGGTGCGGTAGCCGAGGACGTTGGCCACCCGGACCAGGGCGGCGGTGAAGTCGACCGCCCCGAACACGAGCATCTGCGGCGGCGGGGCGAAGCTCTCGATGAACACCGCCACGACCGCCTCGCGAGCCTCGCCGTGCTCCCCGTAGTGCCGTACGACGGTCGTGCCCGCCGCCAGCTCGCCCAGCGCGTCCCGCACCACGACCCGGTCGAGGTCGGCGTTGCCGAGCGAACCCCGGGGCTCCGCCCCGGGCTCGACCAGGAGCTTGCCGCCCTGGCCGGGTCCGGCGATCACGGTGGCCAGGGCCACCGGCCGCTCGGCCCGGATCGCCGCCGCCAAGGCGCCGTACAGGTCCGGCGGGGCCGGCGCCGGGGGCCGGGGCTGAGGGGCGGGCGACGTCACGGCCTCACCAATCCAGCGGCTCGATGAACAGGTGGATGGTCCCACCGCAGGTCAGGCCGACCGCGAACGCCTCGTCGTCGCTGTACCCGAAGCTGACGACCTTGCGGTCGCCGGTGCGGAGCACATCCAGCGCCTCGGTCACCACCGCGCCCTCGACGCAGCCGCCCGACACCGAGCCGATCACCTCGCCCCGCTCGTTCACCGCCATGGCAGCCCCCGGCGCCCGGGGCCCGGACCCGTCGAGGTCGACGACCCGGGCGATGGCCACCGGCACGCCCTCCCCCCGCCAGCGGTCCAGATCGTCGAGCAGATCCCTCATGTAGCAGTCCTCTCTCCATTCTGGGTGCAGCTGTGCGGCATATGACCGCATAACTGCACCCGGTTTGCGTTTTACCGGGCCACGACCTCGGCCAGGGCCTCCAGCGAGGCCACCGAGTGACCCTCCAGGAACTCGTCGACGTGCGGCAGCGCTGCCGCCATACCCTGCGCCAGCGGCGCGTAGCCCGGCGAGGCCTTCAGCGGGTTGACCCACACGAGGCGGTGGGCCACCCGGCGCAGCCGGGCCAGCTCGGTGCCCAGGACCGCGGGGTCGCCCCGGTCCCAGCCGTCCGACAGCACCACCACAACAGCCCCCCGCCCCAGCCCGCGGACTCCCCAGCGGTCGTTGAACCGGCGGAGCCCGTCGCCCAGCCGCGTGCCGCCCGCCCAGTCGGCGACGGCATCGGCGGCGCGGCGCAGCGCCTCGTCGGGATCGTGGGTGGCGAGCTGGTGGGAGATGCGAGTGACACGCGTGCCGAGCGCGAACACCTCGACCTGGCCGCGCCGGCGGGCGGCCACGGCGGCGTGGGCGAACCGGGCCAGCGCCCGGGCGTAGGGCTCCATCGAGCCGCTCACGTCGAGGAGGAGCACCAGCCGGCGGGGCCGCTCGCTCGGCTCGGTGGCGGCGGGGCGGACCACCTCGCCGCCGGTCCGCAGCGCCCGCCTGACGGTCCGGCGCAGATCCGGGCGGCCGCGTCGCCGACGGGTGGGCCGGTGGCGCCGGCTGCGGCGCAGGGCAGCGTGCACCCGGAGGTCGGCCATCAGCCGGTGGGCCTCGTCCAGCTCGTCGGCGCTGCAGGCGGCGAGGTCCTTGTGGCGGAGCACCTCGGTGGCGCTCCAGCGCAGCGCCCGCACCTCCTCCGGCTCACGGTCGTCGTCGCCCTCGGGCGCATCGCCGGGCTCGTCCCCGTCGGCGGCGTCGACCTGCAGCTCGACCCGCACCGGCACCGCGACGGCGGCCGGTGCGGCCTCGGCCCCGAAGAAGGCGGCGAACGCCCGGTCGAAGGGGGCGATGTCGTCCGGTCGTCGGACGAGCGTGGCCCGGCCGGCCCAGTAGAGCGCCAGCGGGCGCGTCGAGCCCAGCGCCGCCAGCGCCCGCCCGTACTCGACGGCCGCGCCAAGGGGGACCGGGACGCCCTCGCGCCGCACCCGGGACACGAGACCAACGACCACCCGCTCCGGCGGCCCGTCCGGGGCGACGGCCTCCTGCACGTCAGGCATCGTCACCCGCAGCGTGGCGTACCAGCTGATCGACGCCATGGTCGCGCAGGCGCTGCTCGTCCTCCCGGTACTTGACCAACGAGCCAAGCGTCGTCCCCGCCGCCGAGGGGTCGAGGCGCTCGTGCCCGAGGGTGTTCAGGGCCCGGGCCCAGTCGATGGTCTCGGCGATGCCCGGCGGCTTGTACAGGCCCAGGCTGCGCACCTCGGCCGCCGCCAGGGCGACGTCGCGGGCCAGGCCGGCCGGGACCTCGGGTGCCCGTAGCCGCACGATCGCCGCCTCGCGGTCGACGTCCGGCTGGTCGATCCAGTGGTAGAGGCAGCGGCGCTTGAGGGCGTCGTGGACGTCACGCGTGCGGTTGGAGGTCAGCACGGTCACCGGGGGGACGTCGGCCCGCACCGTGCCGAGCTCGGGGATGCTCACCGCCCAGTCGGAGAGCAGCTCGAGCAGGAACGCCTCGAACTCATCGTCGGCCCGGTCGATCTCGTCGATGAGCAGCACCGGCGGTGCCGTGCGGTCGCCCGCGCCGTCGAGGGCCTGCAGCAAGGGGCGCCGGACCAGGAAGCGCTCGGCGTAGAGCTCGTCCTCCAGCACCTCGACGCCGGCGGCGCTGGCCCGGCCTGCCGCCTCGGCGGCCCGGAGGTGTAGGAGCTGCCGGGCGTGGTCCCACTCGTAGAGGGCCTGCGAGGCGTCGATGCCCTCGTAGCACTGCAGGCGGACCAGCCGGCCGCCGGTCCAGGCGCTGAGCGCCTTGGCCACCTCGGTCTTGCCGACACCCGCGTCGCCCTCGAGGAACAGCGGGCGCTGGAGGCGCAACGCCAGCAACACGGCAGTCGCCAGCCCCTCGTCGGCCAGGTAGTCGGCCCCCGCCAGCCCGGCCACGACGTCGTCGACGGTCTCGGCGGGGCCGGCCACAGGGCCGGCGGGTGCGGCGGACATGCCCCTCAGCCTAGAGCCGACCCTGCGCTCGACCCCCAACTTGCGGTGGTTGGAGGGGTCATAGCCCTCTAACCACCGCAAGTTCGTGGGGGGTTAGGCCCCCGCCGACTCCAGGGCCCGGCGGACCAGGACCCGGGCCAGGTGGCGGCGGTACTCGGCGGAGGCGTTGAGGTCGTCGGTGGGCTCGGTGCCCTCGTCGGCCCGGGCGGCGGCGTCGCCGGGCGACGCCCCGCCCCGCAACGCCTCCTCGACCCCGGCCGCCCGGAGCGGCGTCGCGCCCATGTTGACCAGGCCGACCCCGGGCCCACCCGAGTTGCCGTTGCCGAGGACCGCGGCGGCCCCGACGATGGCCCAGTCCTGGGCCCGGCGGACGAACTTCTGGAACCCCCACGGGGCGCTCCCCACCGCCGGGACCCGGATCTCGGTCAGCACCTCGTCGGGCCCCAGCGCCGTCTCGAGGAACCCCGTGAACATCTCGTCGGCCGGGATCTCGCGCTCGCCCCCGGGCCCACGGGCGACGAGCGTGCTCCGCAGCGCCAGAAGCGCCGCCGGCAGATCCGACGCCGGGTCGCCGTGGGCGATCGAGCCGCCGATCGTGCCCCGGTGCCGCACCTGCGGGTCGCCGATCTGCCCGGCGACGTGCGCCAGCAACGGCACCTGCTCGCGCACCTCGTCGGACGTCGCCAGGTCGTGGTGGCGGCACAGCGCCCCGATGCGCACCTGCCCGTCGGCGCTGCGGACGTAGGACAGGTCCTCGAGCCGGCCGATGTCGACGAGGACCGCCGGCGCCGCCAGCCGCAGCCGCATGAGCGGCAGCAGCGAGTGACCGCCGGCCAGCAGCTTGGCGTCGTCGCCGTGCTCACCGAGGAGGCCCACGGCCTCGTCGACGCTGGCTGCCCGTTGGTAGTCGAAGGCGGCGGGGATCATGACGCTCCCTCCTGGGCCGACCTGGCCTCTCCTATCGCGCTCCACACCCGCTCCGGCGTCGCCGGCATGGTGATGTCCGTGACGCCGAACGGCGCCAGGGCGTCCACGATGGCGTTGACGACCGTGGGTGTCGACACGATCGTGCCCGCCTCGCCGATGCCCTTCACGCCCAGCGGGTTCGTCGGGCTCGGGGTCTCGGTGTGGTCGAGCTTGATGCTCGGGACCTCGGCGGCGGACGGCACGCAGTAGTCGGTGAGCGACGGGTTGCGCAGCTGCCCGTCGTCGTCGTACACCGCCTCCTCCCACAGCGCCTGGGCGGCCCCCTGGACGATGCCGCCGTGGAGCTGGCCCTCCACGATCATGGGGTTGACCTGGACCCCGCAGTCGTCGACGGCGGCATAGTCGACCAGTTCGACCATGCCCGTCTCCTCGTCGATCTCCACGACCGCCACGTGCGTCCCGAACGGGAACACGAAGTTGGGCGGGTCGTAGGTCACCTGGCCCACCAGGTTGGGTTCGAGGCCGTCGGGCAGGTTGTGGGCGCTGAACGCCTCGAAGGCCACCTCCTGGAGGGTCATCGCCTTGGTCGGCGTGCCCTTGACGCGCAGCCCGCCGTCGGCGAGCTCGAGGTCATCCTCGGCGCACTCCAGCTGGTGGGCGGCGATGCGCCGGGCCCGCTCGATCACCTGGTCGGTGGCCATGTCCACCGCCACCCCGCCCACCGCCAGCGACCGGCTGCCGTAGGTGTCCATGCCGATGGCACTCACCGCCGTATCGGAGTGGAGCACCTCGACGCTGGCGGGGTCAACGCCCAGCTTGTCGGCCACGATCTGCGACCAGCTCGTCTCGTGTCCCTGACCGTGCGGCGTCGTCCCGCTCACCACCTGCACCGTGCCGGTGGGCAGCACCCGCACGGTGGCCGCCTCCCACCCGCCGGCGGCGTAGTTGAGTGATGCCAGCACCCGGCTGGGCGCCAGCCCGCACATCTCCACGTACGTGGCGATGCCGATGCCGAGGTGCTTGGTGTCGCCGGCGTCCCGCCGGCGCTGCTGCTCGGCGCGCCGGTCGTCGTAGCCGACGAGCTCCAGTGCCCGGTCGAGCGTGGGCCCGTAGTTGCCCGAGTCGTACGTCAGCCCGGAGGCGCTGTCGTAGGGGAACCGGTCGGCGGGGATGTAGTTGCGCCGGCGGATCTCGGCGGCGTCGACCCCGACCTCCCGGGCCAGGGACTCCATGGCGCGCTCGATGGCGTACGTGGCCTCGGGCCGGCCGGCGCCGCGGTAGGCGTCGGTCGGCGTCTTGGTCGTGAACACCCCCGTGCACTCGAACGAGTAGGCGGGCACGTCGTACACCCCGCCGTACAGGAAGGCGCCCAGCAGCGGGATGCCCGGCGTCACGAGCTGCATGTACGCCCCCATGTCGGCCAGCAGCCGGACCCGCACGGCCGTGAGCTTGCCGTCGGCGTCGGCCGCCAGCTCGATGTCCTGGATCTGCCCGCGCCCCTGGATCGTCGCCACCGCGTTCTCGCTGCGGCCCTCGGTCCACCGGGTGGGCACACCCAGGCGCCGAGCGAGCGCCACGGCGATGAACTCCTCGGCGTAGACATTGAGCTTGGAGCCGAACCCGCCGCCCACGCTGGGGGCGATCACCCGCACCTTGCTCTCGGGGACCCCGCAGGTGGCGGCGATCATCACCTTGAGGATGTGCGGGATCTGCGTGGCGGAGTAGACCGTGAGGTCGCCCCCGTACACGCTCGGCACCGCGGCCACGCCCCGGGGCTCCATCGCCACGGGAATGAGCCGCTGCTGGACGTAGCGCTCGCCCACGACGTGGGCCGCCTCCTCGAACGCCCGCTCCACCGCATCGGGGTCGGGCGCCAGCGTCCACGTGTAGCTCTGGTTCGTGCCCAGAGCGTCGTGGATCACCACCCGGTCGCCGGCGGCGTCTTCGAGGTCGACCACGGCCTCGAGCGGGTCGTAGTCGACCACCACCGCGTCGACGCCGTCGGCGGCGGCGTAGCGGCTGTCGGCCACGACCACCGCCACGATGTCGCCGACGTAGCAGGCCTTGCCGTCGGCGACGGGCCAGTGGTCGGCGGCCTTCATGTCCTCGGTGACCGGCCAGGCGCACGGCATAGCCGCGGCCCAGCCGTCGCGCAGGTCGGCGCCGGTGAAGACGTGGCGCACGCCGGGGACGGCCAGGGCCGCGCTGGTGTCGATGCCGCCGATGCGAGCGTGGGCGAACGGGCTGCGGACCATGCCCAGCCACAGCGCCCCCGGGATGGCGAGGTCATCGACGAAGCGGGACTCGCCCGTGAGCAGCGGGGCGTCCTCCTTGCGCGGCAGGCGGGTGCCGAGGCCCGCGGCCGGTGCCTCCGTGACCTCGGCGGCGGTCATGCCGACACCTCCTCGGCGGGGAGCTCACCGGCCGCCGCCAGGACTGCTCTGACAATGTTGTGGTACCCGGTGCACCGGCAGAGATTGCCCTCCAGACCGAGCCGCACCTCCGTCTCGGTGGGGTGCGGGTTCTCTGCCAGCAGCGACACTGCCGCCATCACCATGCCCGGAGTGCAGTAGCCGCACTGCAGCCCGTGCTGCTCGTGGAACGCCCGCTGCACCGGGTGCAGCCGGTCCTCGGCCGCACCGTCGCCGGTGGCGCCCGCGGTCGCCGCCAAGCCCTCGATCGTCAGGATGTCGTGGCCGTCGGCCTGCACCGCCAACACCGTGCACGACTTCACCGACTCGCCGTCCATCAGCACCGTGCAGGCCCCGCAGGACGACGTGTCACAGCCGATGTTGGTCCCGGTCAACCCCAGGTCGTCCCTGAGGTGGTGCACCAGGAGCGTGCGCGGCTCGACGTCGGCCGATCGCTCCTGGCCGTTGACCGAAAGGCTGATGTTCACGGCGGCCCCCCTCTCGGTTCGGGATCGCGGGCGTCTTACGACCCGCTACCGCCCATCCTGCCCCGTTTTCGTGGCCGATGCCCGTGAATGGCGAAGATTTCCGAGCTTGGCCTCCGCCAGGTCGAGCAGCGGGGCCACCGACTCGGCCTCGATTCCCAGCACGCGCCCGATGGCCGGAGCGTCGAGTCCCTCGGCCCGCATGCGCAGCGCCAGCGCATACGCCTCGGGCAGCGCCTCCAGCTCATCTGACTCGATCATCCGACGGTCCCCCATTTCCAAAGAGCGGGCGGGGTGCCGGTGGGACCCGCCCGCCATGGTCCCACCGGTCTCTCGGGTTCCCGCCTTGCCGCTGACCGTACGGGACCCACCCCGGGCGCGGATCGGTATCGCGGTGCCTATTTCTGCCGTTGACCTTCCGGCGGGATGCCTAGGACCGAGGCCAGCTCGCCGCGGCGCGAGACGCCGAGCTTGGCGTAGGCGGAACGGAGGTGGGCGTGCACGGTCCGGACAGACACGAACAGCAGGTCGGCGATCTCGCGGTCGGTGTGACCCCGGGCCGCCAGCCCGGCCGTCTCCCGCTCCCGCCGGGTCAGCTCGGCCGGGCGATCGAGCGCGGCGAGGCTCCGCAGCAGGGGCGTGGTCGCGCCCTCGCAGCCCGCCGCCAGCCGGTGGGCCACCACCGCGGACGCCCGGGCGTGCGCCTCGTGGCCGGCGTCGCCGTGCGCCCGGGCGGCCGCGGCCCGGGCGTCGACGGCGAACAGGTCGAAGCCCAGCTCGCCGAACTCCGAGGCGGCGGCGTCCAGGCCGTGACCGTCGGCCGCCGCCATCGCCCGGGCGTGCGCCGCGCACACCTGCGCCAGCCGGCCGTCCACCATCCCCGCCAGCTCCTCGAGCCGGGGGGCGACGGCGGCTGCGCCGCCGAACCGCGCCTCGTCGTGGAGGGCCAGCACCTCGTAGGTCCAGCGCTCACCGCCCACCGCCACCGCGGCGGCCTCGGCGGCGGCCGCGGCCGCGTCGGTGAGACGCCCGGCGGCGGACATCGCCCAGGCGCGGGCCCGCGCCCAGTCGGCGTCGTACAGACGGGCCCGGCTCCGGTTGGCGCGCTGGGCCTCGTCGAGCAGGCGGTCGGCGGCGGCGCCGTCGCCCGCCAGCGCCCGGGCCATCGCCAGCCAGATGAGCACGCCCCGCCGGAACCCGTAGTCGGCGCGGCCCAGCAGCAGGTCGGACTCCCGCAGGGCCGCCTCGGCGCGCGGCGCCTGCCCCCGGAACACCGCGAGCACGCCGCGCAGGAAGCCGAAGGCGCCGCGGGCCAGGTCGGCGTGCGCCGACAGCGCGCCCTCATACGCTGCCTCCACGAGGGCCTCGGCCTCACGCAGGCGTCCCGCCACGACCAGCGCCTGGGCCAGGGTCATCGCGTGGTACGTGGTGAGGCTGGGGATCTCCTCGCGGATGGCGGC
>DASQUY010000352.1:0-3618 GCA_035641055.1 Acidimicrobiales bacterium
GATCGCCGGGCGCTCGACCAGCATCGCGACCGCCTCGGCCAGATCGGCCCGCGCCGGAGCCCCGGCGGAGGTCGCAGTCGCCGATGAGGTGTCCACCGCGGAAACTGGCTGCGCTGGCGGCCGCTCTTCGCGGCGAAACGCGGGGGTCGGCTCGACCTCGGCGACGTCGGCGACCTCGGCGACGTCCACGACCGCCACCACGTCGCCCTCGACGACCTGGTCACCCTCGGCCACCGTCACCTTGGCGATCGTCCCGGTCACGCCCGCCTCGACCGCGTGCTCCATCTTCATCGACTCGACGACCACGACCGGCGAGGACGGCTCCACCGCGGTCCCCGGCGGCGCCACCACCCGGACCACCGCCCCCTGGAGCGGGGCGCGGACCTGGGTCACGCCGAGGAGTAGTCGTGGAAGCCTCGGCCGCTCTTGCGGCCGAGGAGCCCCGCCTCGACCATCCGTACCAGCAGGGGCGGCGGGGCGTAGAGCTGCTCGCGGAACTCCTCGTACAGCGACTCGGCGACTGCCATGGTGGTGTCGAGCCCGATGAGATCGGCCAGCGCCAGCGGCCCCATGGGGTGGGCGCACCCCTCGATCATGCCGGCGTCGATGTCCTCGGCGGTGGCGAAGCCGGACTCCAGCATGCGGATGGCCGACAGGAGGTAGGGGATGAGCAGGGCGTTGACGACGAACCCCGCCCGGTCCTGCGACCGGATCACCCGCTTGCCGAGGGCCTCGGCGAAGGTGGCCGCCCGGTCCGCCGTCTCGTCGGACGTGAGCAGCGATGGCACGAGCTCCACCAGCTTGAGCACGGGCACCGGGTTGAAGAAGTGGATGCCGACCACCTGCTCCGGCCGGCTCGTGGCCATGCCGAGCTTCATGATCGGGATCGACGAGGTGTTCGACGCCAGGATGGCAGTGGGGTCCTCGACCACCTTGTCGAGGGCGGTGAAGACCTGCTTCTTGGCCTCCTCGTCCTCGACGATCGCCTCGACCACGATCTGCCGGTCGGCCAGCTCACCCAGGTCGGTCGTGAACCGCAGTCGGTCCCAGGCGGCCCCGACGTCGTCGTCGGTGAGCTTGCCGGCCCGCACGGCCCGGGCCAGCGAACCGTCGATGCGGCGACGACCGGCGTCGGCGCGCGCCTCGTCGACCTCGTCCACCACGACGTCGAGCCCCGACCGGGCCGCCATCTCGGCGATGCCCGAGCCCATGAGCCCGCATCCGACCACTCCCACTCGTTCAGCCACGCCACCTTTATAGGCCGTCCACGGCTCTCCACCCCGAACTTGCGGTGGTTGGAGGGGTCATAGCCCCCGTAACCACCGCAAGTTCGGTCGTTTACGGTTCGGCCAGGAGCCGACCGAGGTGCACGAGCTGGCGGGTGGCTCCGCCGAGGGTCAGCTCGAGCTGCTTGGCCAGCAGGAAGTAGCGGTGCAGGGGGTAGTCGCGGTCGACGCCGATGCCGCCGTGCAGGTGCTGGGCGGCGTGCACCACCCGCTGCCCCCCGGCGGCCGCCCAGTACTTGGCGGTCGCCACCTCCCGGTCGGCGGGGAGGCCGGCGTCCAGCCGCCAGGCAGCCTGGAGCATGGTGAGGCCGATGGCCTGGGCATCGACGTAGGCGTCGGCCGCCCGCTGGCCGACCGCCTGGAACGTGGCGACGGGGCGGCCGAACTGCTCGCGGGTCGTCGTGTACTCGCCGGTCATCCGCACCGCCTCGGCGGCCAGCCCCGCCATGACGGCGGACGTGGCCACCGTGGCGTGCTCGACCGTCCAGCGCAGGACCGTCCCGGCGGCGTCGACCGGACCGAGCGGGGCGTCGGCGCCGACCCGCACGCTGTCGAGCGTGAGCTGCGCGTCGGGCGTGCCGGTCGTCGTGTCCTGGCGCTCGCGGGTGAGACCACCGACGTCGACCGGAACGACGAAGATGCCGGTGCGGTCGTCCGGCGTAGTCGCCGGCACGAGCACGGTGTCGGCCAGCATCCCGGCGGCCACGTTCGTCCTCGTGCCGTCGAGCACCCAGGCGTCGCCGTCGGGGCGGGCGCTGGTCGTGGGGTGGAGCAGGTCGCCGAGGGGTTCGACCAGCGCCGCCGTCACCAGCACCGTGCCGGCCGCCAAGCCGGGCAGGATGCCCGCCCGCTGCTCCGGCGATCCGAACCGGGCCACTGGCAGTCCCCCGAACGCCAGCGCGGCCAGGGCGGGGACCGCCGCCGTCCGCCGGCCCACCTCCTCCAGCAGCAGGCACAGCTCGATCATCCCCAACCCGGCGCCGCCGTGCTCGGCCGGTATCGCCACGCCCAGCAGGCCGGCATCCGCCATCGCCGCCCACAGGTCGCGATCGAAACGCAGGTCGTCGGGCCCCTCCGCCGCCTCCAGGGCCCGCAGCGCCTCCGGCGTCGACTTGTCGCCCAGCAGCTTGGCCGCCAGCTCGGCGATGGCCTGCTGCTCGTCCGTCAGGTCGAAGTCCACGTGTCCCCTACCGCTTGGCCATCGGCATGCCCAGGCCGAAGGCGGCGATCAGGTCGCGCTGCAGCTCGTTGGTTCCGCCGCCAAAGGTGAGGATGAGCAGGCTGCGGTACATCTGCTCGAGCCGGGATCCCAGCAGGGCGCCCGGCGCGTCCTCGACGAGATACGACCGCTCCCCCAGCACCTCCATCAGCAGCCGGAAGCTCTCCAGGTAGTGCTCGGTCCCGAACACCTTGATCGTGCTGGCGTCGGCGACCGGCAGCTCGTCGCGGGTGGCGGCCCAGGCGACCCTCCAGTTCGCCAGCCGCAGGAACTCGAACCCGGCGTAGGCCTTGGCGAGGTTGATCTGCACCCACTCCTGGTCGATCACCCGGCGACCGTCGGGGAGGCGCGTCCGCCGGGCCCAGTCGATGGTCTCGTGCAGCATGTGCTCGGCCATGCCGGGGCTGCACAACGTGACCCGCTCGTGGTTGAGCTGGTTGGTGATGAGCCGCCAGCCCTCGTTCTCCCCGCCGACCAGGTTGGCCGCCGGGATGCGTACGTCGTCCCAGTGGATGGCGCAGATGTCGTGCGTCGACAGCAGGTGCAGGGGCGTGCGCTGGACGCCCGGCGCGTCCATGGGGGCGATGAAGATGGAGATGCCCCGGTGGCGGCTGTCATCGGCCCCGGTGCGGGCGGCGAGCCAGCAGTAGTCGGCGTCACTGGCCAGGCTGGTCCACATCTTCTGGCCGGTGATCACGTAGTCGTCGCCGTCCCGCACGGCCCGGGTGCGCAGCGAGGCCAGGTCGGTGCCGGCGTTGGGCTCGGAGTAGCCGATGCAGAAGTGGGTCTCGCCCCGCAGGATGCGGGGCAGGTAGTCGCGGCGCTGCTCGTCGCTGCCGAACTGCATGAGCGTGGGCGCCACCGAGTTGATGGTGAGCATGGGGACGGGGGCGCCGGCTCGCATCGACTCGTCGAAGAAGATGAACTGCTCGACCGGGCCCCGGCCCTGGCCGCCGTATTCGGTGGGCCAGCCGATGCCGAGCCAGCCGTCGGCGCCCATCCGCCGCACGATCCGGCGCACCACGGGGCCGACGCCGTCGGCGTGGCGCAGCTCGCGCCGGGTGTCCTCGTCGAGCAGGCCGTCGTAATACTCCCGGAGCTGCGTGCGGAGCC
>DASQUY010000353.1:0-11465 GCA_035641055.1 Acidimicrobiales bacterium
CCCTCCGCCGCTACGTGATGGGCGCCGATGCCGTGGGCCGGGAGGCCACCGCCGACGAGGTCGAGCGCATGACGCGGGCGCTGCACGAGGCCATCGAGGCCGGGGGGCTGGGCCTGTCGACCACCCGGTCCTCGACCCACAACGACGGCGACGGCGAGCCCGTCGCCAGCCGCTGGGCCGACCCCGACGAGCTCCTCACCCTGTGCGACGTCGTCGGCCGGCACGAGGGCACCACGCTGGAAGCCATCGTCTCGGGCTGCCTCGACCGGTTCAGCGACGACGAGATCGACCTCCTGGCCACGATGAGCGCCCGCGCCCGGCGCCCGCTCAACTGGAACGTCCTCACGTTCGGCGCCCGGGACCGCGACAAGGTCACCCACCAGCTCCAGGCCTCCGACCGAGCCCGCGAGATGGGCGGGCGGGTCGTGGCGCTCACCATGCCCGTCCACGTGCCGATGAACATGAGCTTCCTCACGTTCTGTGCGCTCTGGCTGATCCCGGGCTGGAACGAGGTCCTGGACGCGCCCGTGCCCGAGCGCATCCGGCGGCTGCTCGACCCCGAAGTCCGCCAGCGGATGCTGGACCAGGCCGCCGACTCGCCCACGTTCAAGTTCCTCGCCAACTTCGGGAACTACGTGATCGGCGACGCCTTCTCCCGCCGCAACGCCGAGGTCAAGGGCCGCCGGGTCGACGAGCTGGCCCGCGAGCGGGGGACGGACCCGTTCACGTGCGTGGCCGAGATCGTCGCCGAGGACGAGCTGCGGACCGTGCTCTGGCCGCAGCCGGCCGCCGACGACGACGCCGACTGGGCCGTGCGCGGCGAGGTGTGGCAGCACCCCGACGTCATGCTCGGCGGATCCGACGCCGGCGCCCACCTCGACCGCATGTGCGGCGCCCCCTACCCCACCCGGTTCCTCGGCGACGCCCTGCGCGGGCGCCGGCTGCTGCCCCTGGAGCGGGCCGTGCAGCTCATCACCGACGTCCCGGCTCGGCTGTTCGGGCTGCGAGACCGGGGCCGCCTCGAGGTCGGCGGCCACGCCGACATCGTCGTGTTCGACCCGGACACGATCGACGCCGGCCCGCCGACGCTCGTGCCGGATCTTCCCGGTGAGAGCAAGCGCCTCATCGCCGAGTCGGTAGGCGTCCACCACGTGTTCGTCAACGGGGTGGAGAGTGTCGTCGACGGCGAGCCGACGGGGGCGACCCCGGGCACGGTGCTCCGGTCGGGCCGCGACACCCACACCGTCCGGACGGCGTGAGGGAGGCCACCATGCAGCACCTGCCGCGGATCGTCTCCGTCGACGACCACGTCGTCGAGCCCCCCGACCTCTGGACGAGCCGGATCCCTGCCCGGTACCGCGACCGCGGGCCCCACGTGGTGCGGGAGAAAGGGCGGTTCGCCTTCCGCGACGGGCGTCCGGTGTGGACCACCGATGACGACGGCGACTGGGCCGACATCTGGCGATACGACGGCCTGGCCTCGCCGCTGATGAAGCTGTCGGCCGCGGTCGGCTTCGACGAGGTGGGCTTCGGCGCCGTGACCTTCGACCAGATCCGCCCGGGCTGCTGGCGGCAGAAGGACCGGCTCGCCGACATGGACGCCAACCACGTCGAGGCGTCGATCTGCTTCCCCAACACGCTCCCCCGGTTCTGCGGCCAGACCTTCGGCGAGCAGGACGACAAGGAGCTCGCCCTGCTGTGCGTGCGCGCCTACAACGACTGGATGATCGACGCGTGGTGCGCCGGCGACGGCACGGGCCGGCTCATCCCGCTCGCCATGGTGCCCCTGTGGGATCCGGAGCTCGCCGCCGAGGAGGTCCGCCGCAGCGCCGCTCGGGGCTGCCACGCCATCACGTTCTCCGAGAACCCGCACCCCCTCGGCCTGCCGTCGATCCACTCCGGCGCCTGGGACCCGCTGTTCGCCGCCTGCGAGGAGACCGAGACCGTGCTGTGCATGCACATCGGCTCGTCGTCCAAGATGCCGGGGACGACCCCCGATGCGCCGTTCATCGTCAGCTCGACGCTGACGTTCCAGAACGCCATGGGCTCGCTGCTCGACTTCGTGTTCTCGGGCACGCTGGCCCGCTTCCCCCGACTCGTCATCGCCTACTCGGAGGGCCAGGTGGGCTGGATGCCGTACCTGCTCGAGCGGATGGACAAGCTGTGGGAGGAGCGCTCGGACAACTCCTTCGGCACGAGCCTGCCCGAGCCGCCGACCAGCTACATCCGCGGGCGGGTCTACGGCTGCATCTTCGACGACGAGACCGGCCTGGCCAACCGCGACCGCATCGGCATGGACCAGATCTGCTTCGAGACGGACTACCCCCACGCCGACAGCACGTTCCCCCACTCCGAGGAGGTGGCCCGCGAGATCTGCACCCGGGCGGGCCTCGACGAGGACGAGACCTACAAGCTGCTGCGGGGCAACGCCATCCGTGGCTTCGGGCTCGAGCGCCACGGCATCACCGCCTAAGAGGCTCAGCGGATTGGTTCGCCTCCTCGCGGCGAACGTCTGCGTTGCTGCCTGGAGGCCTCGCTGTTTGGACTGCGACACGGTGCAGATTCCGGACTGTTCCTCACGTGCTGACGGCCTATCCGCTCGGCCTCTAAGCCGGTGACCGTCCGCGGCGACGCCCCGCCCACGGAACGCTGGCGCCGGGTGCTCGACGCCCGCACCAGCCGGGCGCGCGGGCGCCGCACGCTCGGCCGGCTGCTCGACGCCGCCGAAGACGAGCTTGCAGCCCACGGCTACCACGGCGCCCGCGTGGCCCGAGTGGCCAGGCGGGCCGGCACGTCCCACGGCAGCTTCTACGTCTACTTCGACGACAAGGACGACCTCCTCGTGGCCCTGCAGGAGGAGGTCCTCGCCGAGCGCGACGGGCTGCTGGCCGAGCTGCCCGAGCTCACGCCGGGACCTACGGGCTTCCTCCGACTCCGGGCGTGGCTGGCGCGGGTGTGCGAGATGTTCCTCGACCGGGCGGCCGTGCGGGCGGCGATCCTCGACGCCATCATCGAGGACGCCGACCCGCGTCTCACCAAGGCCGGGCTACGGGCCCAGCGACGCTGGGTCACGGCGTTGGCCGACCGCATCCGAGCGGCCGTGGGGCCGGGGGCCAGTGCCGACATCGACCCGTACCTGGCGGCGCTGTGCATCGACAACTTCATCGATCGCACTACACGGTCGATCCACCGCCGCCAGCTGGCCGTCACGTTCGATGAGCTGGTGGACGGGGTCACCGAGCTCGTCCACCGCTCGGTCTTCGGCTCAGTCGCCGCCCAGGTAGGTGCGGTGGATCATCCGGGCGAGCGTGGGCGCCAGCGTGTCGGGGTCGACCCGTGACCAGCGCGAGGTCACGGCCGCGTACGAGCCCTCGATCAGCAGGTACAGCAGACCCGCCCGCGCCTCGGGAGCGACCGCCGACTCCCCCGGCACATCCCCCACGAACCGGGTGAGTCCGTCGACCAACCGATCGAAGACGCGGCTCTCGTCAGCCACCACCCGGGGGTCGAGCCGGGCGGCGCGTTCCCACCAGGCGCGGAAGACCCCCGCGTGGCGCGTGTGGAGATCGCGATAGCGGTCTAGGACCTCCTCGATCTCGGCGACGTCGACGGCGTCGGCGCGGGCGCGGCCCAGCTCCTCGACGATCGCCTTCATGTCGCGGAAGCACGCTCGGGCCAGCTCAGCGAACAGGTCGTCCTTGTTGCGGAAGTAGCGGTAGAACGACGCCCGCGACGTGGACGCCCGCTCGATCAGGTCGTCGACGGTCGTGCCCACGTACCCCACTTCGCTGAACACGGTGTTCCCCGCCGTCAGCAGGCGGTCGCGCCGCGAGCGGCTCTCGGGCACCGCGGCGGCGTCCATGTAAACGCTCAGCCCTCGCCCCCCAGCAGCTGCGACCGCACCTCCCGGCGCAGCAGCTTGCCGGTCTCGGTGTAGGGCAGCTCGGCGACGATGGCGATGCGCTCGGGCGTGCGCGACGACCGCAGGCGACCTCGCACCCAGTCCTGCAGCTCGCCCTCGGTCACCGCGGCGGCGTCGGCGGGAACGACCGCCGCCACCACCCGCTCGCCCCACTCGGCGTCGGGCAGGCCCACGACCGCGGCGTCGGCGACGGCGGCATGGTCGACGAGCACCCCCTCGATCTCGCCGGGCGACATGTTCTCCCCGCCCCGCACGATGACGTCGTCCAGCCGGCCCTCGACGTAGAGGTACCCGTCCGCGTCCAGGCGGCCCGCGTCCCGGGTGGGGAACCAGCCGTCCCCACCCGAGGCGCTGGTCCCGGCGTACTCCCCCGCCACCTGTTCGCCCCGCACGCAGATCTCGCCCCGCTCGCCGGCGGGAACCGGCGTGCCGTCCGGTCCGCGGATCTCGATCGCCACCCCCGGCAGCGCCCGCCCGACCGAGGAGAGCCGCGCCCGCAGGGCGGGGTCATCGCTCGCCCGAGCCCGTCGATGGTCCTCGGGACCCAGCACCGCGATGGTCGAGCTGGTCTCGGTCAGACCGTAGGCGTTCACGAAGTCCACGTGCGGCAGGCGGTCGAGGGCGCGCTCGATCACGCTCGCAGGCATGGGGCCGCCGCCGTACGACAGCGTGCGCAGCGTCGGCAGTGAGTCCTCGGCACGGTCGAGCACGTCGAGGATGCGGCCCAGCATGGTCGGGACGACCATGGCGTGGGTGATGCGCTCGTCCGCCACCGTCGACACCCACGCCTCGGGGTCGAACGACGGGAGATAGACCAGGCGCCGGCCCGCGTACACCGAGGTCAGCACCGCCGAGATCCCGGCGATGTGATACGGCGGGACGCTCACGAGCGCCGCCTCGTCGGGGTCGGCCCCCATCAGCTCCACCGACGAGATGACGTAGGAGACCAGGTGACGGTGCCGGAGCACGGCGGCCTTGGGGTCGCCCGTCGTGCCGCTCGTGAACAGCATGACGGCGATGCCGTCGGGATCGGGGGGTTCGCTGAGAGCCTCGACGGCCTCGGCCTCCGTCGCCTCGAGGAACCGGTCGCGGTCGACGACCTCGATGCCGTCTGCCCCCTCGTGCTCACCCAGCCGCCCGGCCACCCCCTCCCCGGCGACGACGACCGCCGGCGCGGTCCGCCGCACCAGGCCTTGGAGCTGGGCGTCCGTCAGCCGGTAGTTCAGGGGGGCGAACGCCCGGCCCGACAACGCCGAGCCGAACAGCAGGATGGGGACGGCGTCGGAGTTCAGGTCGACCAGGACCGTGCGCTCGGCCGCCCGGCCCGACAGCCAGCGCGCCGCCGCCTGCGCCCGGTCGCGCAGTCCCGCGTAGGACAGGCCCCCCGACCGGCGACTGAGTGCGACCCGGTCGGCGCCGGCGTCCGCAGCCATCTGCAGGATCAGGGAAAGGTCCATCGCCCCTCACTAGTTCTCAGTCGGCGACCGACGCCAACAGGTCGCTCATGTCAGCGGCGTTGCGGACGCCGTAGTCCTGGTAGCAGTTGTTCATCAGCACGTGGACCTCGCGGGAGGTGGAGGCCAGTTCCTGCACGCGCTCGACCCACGGCCGCAGCTCGCGCCGGTCGTACAGGTACCGGAAGCGCTCGGCGGCGGTGCTCGCCCCCGCCTTCCACGTGTCGTCCGCGCGGCCGTGGAACCGCACGACGGCGAGGTCGGTCGTCGCCGCCCCCAGCGACGGAAGCTCGCTGGCCTTCGGCGCGTCGACGCACACGAGGGCCAGGTCGTGGTCGGACAGCCAGCCAAGCGTGCGGTCAAGGTCGTCGTCCCCGTACCACAGCGGCGAGCGCAGCTCGACGCATGCCGGCACGTCGCCCAAGCGCTCGCGGGCACGCGCCAGCTCGGCCCGGTTGTCGCGCTTGGGCGTGAACCACGGCGGGTACTGCAGCAGCACGGCCCCGAGACGCCCGGCGCTCGCCAGGGGTTCCAGCGCGTCCGCGAAGCGGGTCCACACCTCGTCGACTGCCTCGGGAGGAAGGTGGTGGGGGTAGACGTTGCGCTTGCCGGCGGCGTCGGGGGCCAGCGCCTCGGCGATGTCGGGCCACAGCGTGTCGGGCTTCGTGGGGTGACCGGTCATCAGCGAGTAGGCCTTGATGTTCATGCGGAAGCCCTCGGGCGTCCGCTCGGCCCACCCCTCGGTCAGCTGGCGGGACGGCGGCCCGTAATAGGTGTTGTCGGCCTCCACCACCGGGAAGCGGGCGCCGTAGTAGGCCAGGCGCTCGGCGGCGCTCATCGAGCGCTTCGGGTACCAGTCGGTCTCGCGGACGAGGGTCCGGTCCGTCCACGAGCAGGTCCCCACCCGCACCTCCGCGCCGCCCATCTGCAGCACGGGTCCGAGCTCCAGGGTGTCGTCGGCCGGGTCGGTGCTCACGGCCGTCCGTGCCCGAGGCAATGGCAGTCGATGGCACCAGCCCGAGCGTTCGTCATTGCCTCCGGTGTCTACTGCTCCGGGGGCGCTCGGGTCCATGGCCCGCGAGAATCTCCCCCGTGAAGGCCTGGATCGTCGAGACGCCCGGCCCGATGGCCACCGGACCCCTCGTGCTCGTCGACCGCCCGGTCCCCGAACCCGGACCGGGCGAGATCCGGGTGCGGGTGACGGCGTGCGGCGTGTGCCGCACCGACCTCCACCTCGCCGAGGGCGACCTGGCGCCGCACCGGCCCGGCACCGTCCCGGGCCACGAGATCGTGGGCTCGGTGGACGCGCTCGGCGCCGGGTGCCGCCGGTTCGAGCCGGGGCAGCGGGTCGGGATCGCCTGGCTGCGGCGGACCTGCGGCCGCTGCCGTTGGTGCCGGCGGGGCCAGGAGAACCTCTGCGTCGACCCGCGGTTCACGGGCTGGGATGACGACGGCGGCTACGCCGAGTGGGCCGTCGTCGACGAGGCGTACGCCTACGAGCTGCCGGAGGCATTCGACGACGAGCACGTCGCCCCCCTGCTGTGCGCCGGGATCATCGGCTACCGCGCCCTGCGGCGGGCCGACCTGCCGCCGGGGGGACGGCTCGGCATCTACGGCTTCGGGGGGTCGGCCCATCTCGCCGCCCAGGTGGCGCTGGCGCAGGGCGCCACCGTCCACGTCCTCACCCGCTCGGCGGCGGCGCAGCGCCACGCGCTCGACCTCGGCGCCCACTCGGCGGGGCCCGCCGACGGTGCGCCCCCGGAGCCGCTCGACGCCGCCATCCTGTTCGCACCGGTCGGCGACCTCGTGCCGGTCGCCCTCGCCGCCCTGGACCGGGGCGGCACGCTGGCCATCGCCGGCATCCACCTCACCGACGTGCCGCCCCTCCACTACCAGCGCCACCTGTTCCTCGAGCGGCAGGTCCGCAGCGTCACCGCCAACACCCGGGCCGACGGCGAGGAGTTCCTGACCCTGGCGGCGCGCCTGGGCCTGCGGGTCACGACCACCCCCTACCCGCTCGACGCCGCCGACCGGGCCCTCACCGACCTCGCCGCCGACAAGGTCACCGGCGCCGCCGTGCTGGTGCCGGGCTAGTCCCACCGGCTTCTGCCCGCGCTCACCTTCCATAATGCAGGTCAGCGCGGGCAGAAACCCTGTTGCCTGAGTCCCACCGGCTTCTGCCCGCGCTCACCTTCCGTAGTGCAGGTCAGCGCGGGCAGAAACGCCGGGGTTTACTGGGACCGAATGGCGTCGGCCGCCTCGGCCTCGGCGTCGACGTATCCCTCGCCGTCGACGTCGATCTCCACCCGGTCGATCCGGCCGGTGAAGCGGAACGGCCCGCGGTAGTCACGGTCGGCGGGCGAGAAGTCGGTTGCCCACCCGACCGTCAACCCGGCGCCGGTGATGGAGAAGCGGCTCCACGTGGTGCGCTCGATGTCCCCGGTGGCGATCTCCTCCCCGTCCACGAGCAGCACGCCCCGGTGGACGGCGCCGTCGCTGCCCGGTGTGAAGCTGAAGCGCAGCGTGTGCTGCCCGGGTCCGAGGCGCTCACCCACCGCCCCCTCGACCCGGTACTCCCGCCACCCGGACAGGTTGTGCACGTAGCACAGCCGCCCGTCGCCGAGGACGTGGAACGACCAGCCACCGAGCACCGACCCCTCGACGGCCAGCACACCCTCGACCGGCGCCCGGCCATCCACCTCGACGTACGCAGTGATCGAGTGGGCCCGGTTCTTCACGTTGGCCGCGGCGCTCTCCGGTACCGGCGCCCGTCCGGGACGGTACACGTAGCGCCGGCGGGGCCGTAGCGAGGACGGCCGCTCGAGGACGAGCTCCGAGAACGGCCGGTTGTCCAGCGGCAGCACCTGGTAGCGAGCCGCCTCGATCCACCAGCGCTCGGTCAGCGCCTGCAGGCGCTCGGGTTGCTCGGCGGCGAGGTCGTGGCACTCGGACGGGTCGGCGCGCAGGTCGTAGAGCTCCCAGCCGACCTGGTCGAGGCCCGGCTCGTCGGACTGGATCGGGTGGTAGACGACGGCTTTCCACCCCTCGTGGTAGATAGCCCGGCAGCCGAACATCTCGTAGTACTGGGTCGTGTGCCGCTCCGCGGCGTCGGGGTCGGCGAAGCTGTAGGCGAAGCTGATCCCCTCGATGGGTCGCTGCTCCACGCCCGCGACGACCGCCGGTGGGTCGACGCCGATCACCTCGAGGATCGTCGGCGCCACGTCGATGGCGTGCACGTACTGCCGCCGCACCTCGCCCCGGGCCGCGATCCCGCCCGGCCAGCAGACGATGAGCGGATCGGCGACGCCCCCCTCGTGCGTCTCGCGCTTCCAGCGCCGGAACGGGGTGTTGCCGGCGACGGTCCAGCCCCACGGGTAGTTGTTGTGGATCCGGGGACCGCCGATCTCGTCGAGCCGGTCATCGGCCTCCTCGACCGTGCGCGGCAGCCAGTTCCAGGCGCGCACGTCGTTGAGCGACCCCACCGGGCCACCCTCCGACGACGCCCCGTTGTCCGACAGCACCAGCACCAGCGTGCGGTCGAGCTCGCCGGACCGCTCCAGCCAGGCGATCAGCCGGCCCACCCGGGCGTCGGTGTGCGACAACATCCCGGCGAACGCCTCCATGTACCGGGCGTACACCCGGCGCTCCTGGGGCGACAACGAGTCCCACGCCGGCACCCAGTCCGGCCGGGGTGACAGCTCGGCGTGGGCGGGGATCACGCCGGCGTCGATCTGGCGCCGCCGGGTCTCCTCCCGCCACCGGTCCCACCCGCCGTCGAACCGCCCCCGGTAGCGGGCGATCCAGTCCGCCGGCGCCTGGTGCGGCGAGTGGCAGGCTCCCGGGGTGAAGTAGAGGAACCACGGCTTGTCGACGTCGACGTGGCGCAGGTCGTCGAGGTACTCGACGGCCCGGTTGGCGAGGTCCTCGGTGAGGTGGTAGCCGTCCTCGAACGTGCCGGGCGGGTCGACGAAGTGGTTGTCGTGCACCAGCGCCGGCACGAACTGGTGGGTCTCCCCCAGGAAGAACCCGTAGAAGCGCTCGAAGCCCCGCCCGAGCGGCCAGCGGTCGCGGCGGGCGCCGAGGTGCAGCTCGTCGTCGGGGGTCAGGTGCCACTTCCCCACGGCGTAGGCGGCGTAGCCGTGCGGGGTCAGCATGTCGGGCAGGAGGGCGCACGATCGGGGGATGCGGGCGTCGTAGCCCGGGAACCCCGTGGCCAGCTCCATGATCCGCCCCATGCCACAGGTGTGGTGATTGCGCCCGGTCAGGACGCACGCCCGGGTCGGACTGCACAGGGCGGTCGTGTGGAAGTTGGTGTACCGCAGTCCCTCGGCCGCCAGGCGGTCGAAGGTCGGCGTGGCGATGTCGGACCCGAAGCAGCCGAGCTGGGCGAAGCCGACGTCGTCGAGGAGTATGACGAGGACGTTGGGGGCGCCGGGCGGCGGGGCCGGGTCGGGCGGCCAGTGCGGCTCGGACTCCCAGTGGTACCGGCCGATGGTCCCTTTGAACTCCCCCCGCTCCATCACCGGGGAGACTAGCTGGGCGCGGACGTCAGCCCTCGTAGGCCGCCCGGAGGGCGGCGACGTCGAACTTGCGCATCTGCATCATCGCCGCCATGACCCGCTCCACCTGCTCGGGGCTTCCCTTGGAGACCATCTCCAGGAACTCGGTGGGGATGATCTGCCACGACACGCCGAAGCGGTCCTTGAGCCAACCGCACTGGCTCTCCTCTCCGCCGTCGGCGGTGAGCACGGACCAATAGTGGTCGACCTCGGCCTGGTCGTCGCACTCCACGAAGAACGAGAACGCCTCGGTGAGGCGGAACTCGGGGCCACCGTTGAGGCCCTTGACCGCTTGACCTGCGAGCTCGAAGTCGGCGGTCAGCACCTGACCGTCCGGCCGGTGCATCATGCCGTGCACCTTCGCGTCCGGGAACACCGACGTGTAGAAGTCGACCGCCTCCTCGAGGTTGTCGTCGAACCACAGGTTGGGGGTGATGGACCTCATGACACTCTCCTTCCTGGACGCCCTGCAGGGGGCGTGTGCGTCGGGTGTGGCAGTCGGGTAGACGGCCCGACGTCCACGAACTCATCGGCGATACTGGTGGCGGTGCGGAAGGCGGCGGACTTCGGGCCCTCGGTGGCGATCGGACGGGCGGACGAGTGCGACACGATCAACGCGGCGCTCGACGGCGCGCGCCGGCGGCGGGAGCGTCGTGCTCGTCGAGGGGCACCGCTTGGCGGAGATCGACGCCGAGATCGAGGGCCGGCCCCACGAGCCCGAGGACCCCTCCTGGGCGATGACCACGGCACTGCAAACCGCCGCCCTGCGGGACCCCGAGCTGTTTCGGGTGCTGATGCGGATCGTCGGACTGCTGGCCACCCCGGAGCATGCGCTCGCCTAACCCGGGGTGTTCGAGAGGGTCATCGCAGGCTCGCAGGGTCAGCCCCGTTACCCCCTGCCGGGCGCCGACCGGGCCACGCTCGTCCGCACGGTCAACGCGTGAGAGGCTGGACCCGTGCGCCTCGACAACAAGGGTGTCAGCATCGACCTCGACGTGCATGGCCCCGACGATGGCCCCGTCGTGCTGCTGCTCCACGGCTTCCCCGACGACCGCTCGCTGTGGCGCCATCAGGTGCCCGCACTGACCGAGCGCGGCTTTCGGGTGGCGGCGCCCGACCAGCGGGGGGTCGGCGCCTCCGACAAGCCCGCCGGCGTCGACGCCTACGCCATGCCGTTCCTGGTGGGTGACATGCTGGCGGTTCTCGACCACATCGGAGCCGACCGGGCGCACGTCGTAGGCCACGACTGGGGTGCGGCCGTGGCCTGGGTGTTGGCCTCGCTCGCCCCCGACCGGGTCGACCACCTCGTGGCGCTGTCGGTCGGACACCCGGCGGCGTTCCGCGGCGCCGGGTACGCCCAGCGCGAGAAGTCGTGGTACATGCTGCTGTTCCAGTTCGAGGGCGTAGCCGAGCAATGGCTCAGCACCGATGACTTCGCTTGGTTCCGGAAGTGGACCGGCCACCCCGACGCCGACGACGTCGCCGCCCGGCTCTCCGACCCGGCCGCGCTGCGGGCGAGCCTTTCGATCT
>DASQUY010000354.1:0-10826 GCA_035641055.1 Acidimicrobiales bacterium
CAGATGGTGTGCCGGAACGTCGGCAGCGTGTCCAGCGTGCCCGTCCGCTCGTCGACCAGCTCCGGGTCGTGCCACTCCCACCCCGGCTGGTTCTCCTCCGAGCCCCGGTGGTGGTCGACCGAGAACAGCACCCGCCCCCGCTCCCGGGCGGCGGCGCCCAGGTAGACCGCCGACTTGCCACAGTAGCTCCCGACCTCCAGCAGCGGGCCGTCGACGGCGACGCCCACCGCCGCCTCGTACAACGCCAGGCCCTCGTCGGGCGGCATGAAGCCGCGGGCCGCCTCCGCCTTCGCCCGCAGTCCGGGATCCATCGCCACGCCGGGTGACGGTAGTCAGGACGTGGACGGAGGCGGGACCAGGCGGTTGGACCGGGCCACGGAGCCGAACCAGGCGGCGCTGGGCTTCGGGGTCCGGGCGAAGGTCTGCCGGTCGACGGCCGCGAGGCCGAACCGGGGCCGGTAGCCCAGCGCCCACTCGAAGTTGTCGAGCAGCGACCAGTACGTGTAGCCCCGCACGTCGACGCCGTCCGCCAGGCACCCGAGGACCCCCCGCAGGGCCGCCTCGACGTAGGCCATGCGCTGCGCGTCGTCGTCGGTGCCGATGCCGTTCTCGGTCACGAGCAGCGGCACCCGCCCGCCGGTCACCGACCAGGCCCGGCGCAGGCACGCCTCCAGGGCCTGGGGCCAGTACTCGTAGCCCATGGGCAGCACGGGCACGCCCGCCTCGGGTCCCAACAGGCCGTCGGGTCCCAGTCGCTGGCGCGTGTAGACCTGGACGCCGAGGAAGTCGTCACCGTCGGTGGCGTCCAGGAACACGTCCTCCATCGCCCGCTCCATCCGGGCCCGCCGCTCCTCGCCCCCGTCGACCGCCTGGTACTCCGTCATCGACAGGCTCAGCCCGACCGGCACGCCCGGCGCCGCGGCGCGGATGGCGTCGACCGCCTTGCGGTGGGCGTCGACGAACACGTCGTTGACCCGCAGGCGCAGGTCCCGGTCGCTCTTGCCCGGCGGGAACAGGCCCAGCAGCCAGCCCATGGTGGCCACGATGTTGGGCTCGTTGATCGTGCACGCCCGCCCGATGACGTCCCCCAGCGAGCCCGCCAGCCGCCCGCAGAACGCCGCGAACCGGTCGGCGGTGGCCGGGTCCTCCCAGCCCCCCTGCGCCGCCACCCACCGGGGCGTCGTGAAGTGGTGGAACGTCACCGTCGGCTCGACACCCCGGGCTCGCAGCGCCTCGCACTGCCGCCGGTAGTGGGCGACAGCGGCGTGGGACCACTCGCCCTCCTCGGGCTCGATGCGGCTCCACTCGACCGAGAAGCGGTAGCCGCCGAGGCCGAGGTCGGACACGAGCGCGTGGTCGTCCTCCCACCGCTGCCACGAGTCGCAGGCATCGCCCGAGGGCTCGGCGCACGGCGTGTCGGGGGCGTGCTCCCACGCCCACCAGTCGTTGTTCCAGTTGCCACCCTCGATCTGGTGGGCAGCGGTGGCCGTGCCCCACTCGAAGCCGGCCGGGAAGGCATCGGTCTCGCTCGTCACGCCGGGGAACCCTAGGCGCACGCTTCTTGGCCGGTACCGTTCCGGCGTGCCGACCGACGCCCTGGACGACCTGGTCAAGCTCCTCGACATCGAGCCCATCGAGGTGAACATCTTCCGGGGTATCTCGCCCGAGGAGGACCGCCAGCGCATCTTCGGCGGCCAGGTGGCGGGCCAGGCTCTGGTGGCTGCGGCCCGGACGCTCGAGGCCGAGCAACCGCGAGGCCGGGGCCCGAGCGGCCCGCCGCCGGAGGCGGCAAGAGCGGGAAGCACGGCCGAGCGGCGGGTGCATTCGCTGCACGCCTACTTCCTGCGGGCCGGCGACCCTCAGGCGCCGATCCTCTACGAGGTCGACCGCATCCGCGACGGCCGCTCGTTCACCACCCGCCGCGTGGTGGCCATCCAGCACGGCCGGGCGATCTTCAACCTGTCCGCCAGCTTCCAGGCCGACGAGCCGGGGTTCGAGCACGCCTTCGACATGCCGGAGGTGACGGCCCCCGAGGAGCTGCCCGACCTGCGCCAGCGGGCCGCCGCCCACGGCGACAAGATCCCGTGGGTCGACCGGCCCCGGCCCATCGACATCCGTCACGTCGACTGGCTGCCGCCCGACCGCAAGCACCCGCTGCCGCCCCGCCAGCGGGTGTGGATGCGGGCCGACGGCCGTCTGCCCGACGACCCGCTCATCCACACGATCGTCCTCACCTACGCCTCGGACATGACGCTGCTGGACACGTCGATGCTGCCCCACGGCGGCAGCTGGTTCGACACCGGCCTGTTCATGGCCAGCCTCGACCACGCCATGTGGTTCCACCGGCCGTTCCGGGCGGACGACTGGCTGCTCTACGACCAGGACAGTCCCAGCGCCTCCAACGGGCGTGGCCTGTCCCGCGGGCTCGTCTACACCCGCAGCGGCACGCTGGTGGCGACCGTCATGCAGGAAGGCCTGATCCGCGTGGCCCGCTGACGGCACCTACGGTGCCGGGCCATGGTGCGCGCGACGGCAGTGCTCCTCGGGGTCGGACTCGTGCTCGCCGCCTGCGGCGACGACGGTGGCGGCGGGAACGACGGCGCCGGAACCGACGAGACGACGACCACCACCGGCGACGCTCCGACGACCAGCACGACGGCTCCCCCGGCAGGGGAGACCACGACCACCACGGCCCAGCCGGCCCCGCTCGACGAGATCGAGCTCACCCTCACCCCGGTAGCCGAGGCGGACTCACCCACCGCGCTGGTCGCCCGCCCGGGCGCGCCGACGCTCTACCTGGCCGAGCGCGCCGGGACCGTCCGTCCGGTGACGGTGACGGGCAGCGGGCCCGACCGCAGCTACGACGTCGGCGAGCCCGTCCTCGACATCTCCGGCGAGGTGGTGGCCGATGTCGAGCGGGGGCTCCTGGACATCGAGTTCTCGGCGGACGGGGCCGTCCTCTACGTCCACTACAGCCTCGCACCCGACGGGGACACTCGGGTTGTCGCCTACTCGATGGCCGGCGATGCCGTGGACGCCGACTCCCGCCGGGAGCTGCTGGCGGTCGAGCAGCCGTTCGGCAACCACAACGGTGGCGACATCGAGATCGGCCCGGACGGCTTCCTCTATATCGCGCTGGGCGACGGCGGCAGCGCCGGCGATCCCGAGGGCAACGGGCAGGACACCGGGGCGCTGCTCGGCAAGATCCTGCGGGTCGACCCCGAGAGCCCGGCGGGCGGCGAGGCGTACGGGATCCCGGCCGACAACCCGTTCGCCGACGGTGACGGCGGGCGGCCGGAGGTGTGGCTCTACGGCGTACGCAACCCCTGGCGGATCGCCTTCGACGGCGCCACCGACGACCTGTGGGTGGCCGACGTCGGGCAGAGCGACTGGGAGGAGGTGGACCTGCTGCCGGCGCGGCCCGGGGGGGCGGGCCGGGGCGCCAACCTCGGCTGGAACGCCATGGAGGGCGCCCACCCGTTCGCCGCCGACGACAACCCCGCCGGGGCGGTGCTGCCGGTGTTCGAGTACGGGCACGACGAGGGCTGCTCGATCACCGGCGGCGTCGTCTACCGGGGATCGGGTGTACCCGGGCTGGGGGGCGCCTACCTGTTCGGTGACTACTGCCAGGGCGACCTGCGGGCGCTGCGGGTCGGCGACGGCGGCGAGGTGAGCGAGGAGCGCACCTTCGACGCCCACGTCGACGACCTGGTGTCGTTCGCCGAGGACGCCGACGGCGAGGTCTACGCCCTGTCCCTGGGCGGCGGCATCTTCCGCCTCGACCCGGCCGGGTGAGGGAGGTTGTGGTCAGGCGGGGCGGGCGAGAGTGAGCAGGTAGTCGCCGGCGGGGTCGGTCCACCGGCCGGCGACCACCAGGTCGGCCGCCGCCAGCTCGTCGCGCACGCCGTCAGGTGTGAACTTGGCGCTGATCTCCGTGCGCATCTCCTCGCCGGCGGCGAAGGTGACGGCCATGTCGAGGGCGGGCAGGCGCACGCGCATCGCCGCCGCCGCCCGCAGCCGCATCTCGATCCAGCGGTTGGCGGGATCCCAGACGACGACGTGGGCGAACCGGTCGGGCACGAAGTCCGCCCCGAGCTCCCGGTTGAGCACGCACAACAGGTTGCGGTTGAACTCGGCGGTGACGCCCCCGGCGTCGTCGTAGGCGGCGACCAGCCTGCCGGGGTCCTTCACGAGATCGGTGGCCAGGAGGAAGCGGTCCGACGGACCCAGCACCGACCGCACCTCGGCCAGGAAGCGGCGCCGCTCGGCCGGCGTCAGGTTGCCGATCGTGCTGCCGAGGAAGGCAACCAGCCGCGTGCCGCCCCCGTCGGGGAGCCCGTCGAGGTGCTCGTGGAAGTCGCCCACCACGGCGTGCACGCCGATGCCCAGGTCGTCGGCCACAGCCTCGGCGGCAGTGCGCAGCGTGGCCTCGGACACGTCGAAGGGCACGTACCCGGCGAGACCCACCGGAGCGACGGCCATGGCGTCGAGCAGCACGCGGGTCTTCTCCGACGTGCCCGACCCCAGCTCGACCAGCACGTCGGCCCCGGCCGCCTCCGCGATCTCGCCGGCCACGCGGCGCAGGAGCTCCCGCTCGGTGCGGAACGGGTAGTACTCGGGCAGACGCGTGATCTCCTCGTACAGCGCCGAGCCCCGCTCGTCGTAGAACCACACGGGCGGCATCCACTTGGGGCGGGCGCTGAGACCGACACGGGCGTCCCGGCACAGCGCCGCCCGCAGGTCGGCCGGCACGAGCCGGACGTCGACGGTCACTCGGCCCGACACAGGAACGGGTGGGCTCAGCGGTCGAGCGCGAGGCGCAGGCCGCAGAACGGCCAGCGGGCCGACGGGGCGAAGAAGTTGCGGTACGTCGGTCGACTGTGGCCCGCCGGGGTGATGCAGGCGCCACCCCGCAGCACCTGCTGGTTGACCATGAACTTGCCGTTGTACTCGCCCACGGCCCCGGGGGCGGGCCGGAAGCCGGGGTAGGGGACGTACGGGCTGGCGGTCCACTGCCAGACCGCGCCGAACCACTGCTCGCCGCCGGCGGCCCCGTCGTCGCCGGCGCGCCCGGCCGACGCCGGCGTCGGGTGGAGGCCCGGCCCTGCGAGCCCGGCGCCGTTCAGCCCCGGGGCAGCGCCGTCCGGGGTGGCCGTGCCGCACCGCTCCGTGGCCACCACCTCCCACTCCGCCTCGGTCGGCAGGCGGCACCCTGCCCAGCGGGCGAAGGCGTCGGCCTCGTACCAGCTCACGTGGCACACGGGCTCGTCGAGCCCGACCGGGCGGGACCCGCCGAGGGTCTGGATCGACCAGCCGTCGCTCTCCCGCGCCCAGTAGGCGGGCGCCTCCCAGCCCTCGGCCTGCACCGCGGCCCAGCCGTCGGACATCCAGTGACCGGACTCCCGGTAGCCGCCGTCGGCCATGAACGCCAGCCAGTCACCGGCGGTTACGAGCCGCGACCGGATCGCGAAGGGGCGGAGCAGCACGCCGTGCCGGGGCCGCTCGTTGTCGAAGCAGAAGCCGTCGCCGTCGTGGCCGATCTCGGCGACGCCGCCGGGGTGCTCGATCCAGCCCGATCCCCCGTCCTGGTCGTCCCCGGGCGGTGGGCCCGCCGCCCGATAGGCGGGGCGCAGGGGGTTGGCGGCCAGCACGTGCTTGATGTCCATGAGCAGCAGCTCTTGGTGCTGCTGCTCGTGGTGGAGCCCCAGCTCGACCAGCGCCGCGACGTCCGGCGCCAGCTCGTCGTCCAGGAAACCGTCCATGGCCTCGTCGACCGCCGAGCGGTAGCGGGCGATCTCGGCGACGCCGGGCCGCGACAGCAGGCCCCGGTCGGGGCGGGCGTGCCGGGGCCCGACCGCCTCGTAGTACGAGTTGAACAGGAAGCGGTAGGAGGGGTCGAAGGCCTCGTAACCCGGCTGGTGGCGTCCGATGACGAACGTCTCGAAGAACCACGTGGTGTGGGCCCGGTGCCACTTGGTGGGGCTCACGTCGGCCATGGTCTGGACCGTCTGGTCCTCGGGGGACAGCGGCTCGGCCAGCGCCTCGGTGAACTGCCGCACGTCGCGGTACCGAGTGGTCGTGGTGGTCATGGGCATGGGCGTCCCCCATGGCTGCGGTGCGTTGACGCCGAGCGGCTCCTGCCCGTGAACCCGCCGGATGGCCGCGCGATTCCCGTGTGTCGGATGGGCCCCGTGACGTTACCCGGGTTGCGTCCGCACCATGCGGCGAACCTGGGACGGCGGGCCGGCGCCGGGCGAGACGCCCGGGGGCGGGCCGCTCGCCGGGGGCGGGCCGCCGAGCACCCGGTGCGACGGCTTGTCCGGGCGGAGCTGGGGCTCGGGGGGTCGGCGGTAGAGCCGTTCGGCCGCCACCTGGCACACCACCGCGGCGACGACGGCCACCACCAAGGCGCCCCAGACCCACGCCGGCGTCGACAGCCAGCCGGCCAGGGCGGCCGCCAAGGGGACGAGGGCCAAGGCGAGCAGCCGGGCCGCCCCGTCGAGCCGGTCGACCGCCGCACGGCTCCAGGGCGGGTCGGATCCGGGGCGGGCGGCGCTGGCGCTGCGGTGATCGGCGTACCAGCCGCCGTCCCGGTGGACGCCGCGCATGCACCCGGCGGCCACGAACCGGTCGACGGCCCAGCGGGGGTTGTCGGCCCGGAGCAACACGCCGTCGACCTGCGGGACCGGTCGGCGGCGGGATGACCAGAAGCCGAACGGCAGTCGCACGCCGGGCCGGAGCGCGGCCGATGCCCGCAGCGGTGGGACCGGCCGGGGCGCCGCGAAGAGCAGGAGCGTGGTCGGGGCACGGCGCGACGACGCGGTCGGCAGGTAGGGGATCGTACGGCCGGGGAAGTGGGCGCCGATCGCGGCCGGGTCGCGGGGCGTGCCGGGAGCGGTCAGATCGACCGCGGCGACCCAGTCGGCCGGGACGGACAGCTCGTCGGGTCCGAAGTACCGGGGCAGCTGGACGTGGGCGGCGTAAGCCGCAAACTCAACCCGTGCTCTGCTCTCCCGGTAGCCGAAGTTACGCAGGGCAACCCGACGACCGGGCCCCAGCGAATGGCGGCCGCCCGGCATCGACCACAGCTTGGCATCCCTCGCACACCGCCAGCGCGGACCGCCCCCGAGCCCACGAACTTGCGGTGGTTATGGGGGCTATGACCCCGTAACCACCGCATGTTCGGTCGTTTTTCGTTCGCCGGGCGGCCAGAGGGTGGGCCATGCTCGTCCGATGCACGCCACGCAGCCCCCACACCTCGAGATGCCGGCCCTGGAGGCGGGCCTCGACCACATCCGCGGCGCGCCGGCCGACGTCGGTCGTGTCGAGCTCGTGGTCCGGCGGCCGGCCGTCGACGAGCGCGAGGTCCTGGACGAGGGCCGGCTCGATCCCGCCGAGGGGCTGGTGGGCGACAACTGGAAGGCGAGGGGCAGCAGCGGCACACCCGACGGCTCGGCCGATCCGGACCGGCAGCTGAACGTCATCGGGGCCCGGCTGTCGACCCTCGTCGCCGTCGACCCCGAGCGGCGGGCGCTGGCGGGCGACCAGCTCCACCTCGACCTCGACCTGAGCCAGGACAACCTGCCACCGGGCACCCGCCTCGCCCTGGGCTCTGCCGTCATCGAGATCACGCCCCCGCCCCACACCGGCTGCGCCAAGTTCCGCGGCCGCTACGGGGCCGACGCCCTGCGGTTCGTCAACTCCCCCGCCGGTCGCCAGCTGCGCCTGCGCGGCCTGTGCGCCAAGGTCGTCGTCGCCGGCACCGTGCGCCCGGGCGACGAGGTCCGCAAGCTCCCGGCCTGACCGCGGGCCGCGGCCCGAGCGTTACTCCGCCCGGAGGTCGTAGCGCCACACGTTGGTGTCCCGCCGCGTGAACCCAGTGCGCTCGTACAGCCGGTTGCCGCCCTCGCGGGATGGGCGCGAGGTCAGGTCCACGGTGACGGCGCCGAACTCGCGGGCGCGGTCGACCATGGCCCGGACGAGCGCCGTCCCCACCCCCCGGCGGCCCGCCGCCTCGTCGACCACGACGTCCTCGATCCACGCCCGCCGCGCCGTCGGGATGCGGAACGTGACGAGGGTGGACATGCCCACGACGGTGCCGTCGTCGTCCCGGGCGACGAACAGGTCGGTCGCCGGAGATGACACCACCTCGCCCACCTCGTCGACGGCGGGCGGCGGGTTGGACCGGGAGAGCTGGGGCACCAGCCGCCGGACGGCGTCGACGAGATCCGGCGTCGCCTCCGTGGCGATCTCGACCTTCACGTCGGTTCCCGGTCCGGCACGGGCTGGGGCGGCGGAGGTCCCACGTACCGGGCCGACGGCCGGATGATGCGGTTGTCGGCCGCCTGCTCGAGGATGTTGGCGCACCAGCCGATCACACGGCTCGACGCGAACGTCGGGCTGAACAGCTCGGGCGGCAGCCCGCAGTGCTCCATCACGACGCCGGCGTAGAACTCGACGTTGGCGTAGAGGTCCCGCCCCGGCTTGAGCTCGGCCAACACGTCCACGACGGTCTGCTCGACCTGCTTGGCGAAGTCGACCCGGGCGGCGCCGATGCGCTCGGCGACGCCCCGCAGGAACGCCGACCGCGGGTCCTCGGTCTTGTAGACCCGGTGGCCGAACCCCATGATGCGCTCGCCCTTGGTGACGGCCTCGACCAGGTAGGGGCGGGCATTCTCGGGCGTGCCGATGGCGTCGAGCAGCTCGAGCGCCCGCGACGGGGCGCCGCCGTGCAGCGGACCCGACAGGCCGGCGATGGCGCCGCTGACGGCCCCCGCCAGGTCGGCGCCCGTGGAGGTGATGACCCGGGCCGTGAAGGTCGAGGCGTTGAACCCGTGGTCGATGGTGAGCATCTGGTACTGCTCGACCGCCCGCGCCCGCTCGGGATCGGGGCGCTCGCCGGAGAGCATCCACAGGTGGTTGGCGCCGTAGCCGAGCTCGGGGTCGGGATCGATCGGGTCGAGCCCGCGGCCCAGGCGGTACAGCGCCATGATCAGCGTGGGCACGGCGGCGCACACGCTCACGGCGTTGGCGCGCAGCTCGTCGGGCGGCACGTCCAGCCAGTGCGAGAAGTTCTGGCTGTGGCCGTAGAGCGACACCGCGGTGCGGAGCTGGTCCATCAGCGGGCCACCCGCGGCGGCGATGTCGGGCAGCTGAGCCCGCACGGCCTCGGGGACGGTGCGGTGGTCTCGCACCTCCTCGGCGAACGCCCGGCTCTCGGCGGCCGACGGCAGGTGACCCTCGAACAGCAGGAACCAGACGTCCTCCAGCGAGCGGCGCTCGGCGAGCTCGACCGCCGAGTACTGCCGGTAGTGGTAGAAGCCCTCGAGGCCGCGGACGTCTCCCACCTCGGTCTCGGCGACGATCACGCCCTCCAGGCCGGGGGGCGCCTCGATCTGACCCGGGTGGACGACCGGCTGGATGGCGGCGACGTGCATCAGGTCGCGCATCGACACGATACCCGCCAGCTCGCCGCCCTCGACCACCGGGATGTGGCGGTAACCGTGGGCGTCGAGGGTGGCGAGCGCCTCCTGGACCGACACCGCGGGCTCGACGGCGTCGGGGTCGGGCGTCATCCACTCGGCGACCTTGGTGGCCCGGGAGGCGGGGCCGGCCGCCGCCAGGCGGATCATGTCACGCTCGGTGAGGATGCCGATCGGACGCGTGCCGTCGACGATCACCACCGAGCCGACACTGTGCTCGTTCATGCGGGAGGCGGCCACGGCCACGGTCTCGTCGGGGAGCGCCGTCACCACCGGCGAGCTCATCACCTCGGCGACGGTACGAACGGTGGGTTCGGTCACGGGATCCACAGTAGAGGCCGACGGGAAGAGTGCGACAGGGGCGGTCCGGCCCGTGGGCCCCTACGATGATCCGGTGGAACACGTGCACTGGCGAGGCCCACGGCCCGCGCTCCACCGTCCGGTGCTCATCGCCGCCTTCGAGGGCTGGAACGACGCCGGCGACGCCGCCAGCGGTGCCGTCCGCTACCTGATCGACCGCCACGACGGGAAGCTCGTGGCCGAGGTCGACCCCGAGGAGTTCTTCGACTTCACGTCGACCCGGCCCCAGGTCGAGATCGAGGACGGGGAGCGGCACATCAACTGGCCCACCACCGAGGTCTACGCTGCCACGCTGCCGGGCGACGCCGGCGACGCGCTGCTGCTCATCGGCCACGAGCCGCAGCTCCGGTGGCGCACCTTCTGCGCCCAGGTCACCGGGCTCGCCCGAGAGCTCGCCTGCCGGCGCGTGGTGCTGCTCGGCGCGCTGGTGGCCGAGGTACCGCACAGCCGGCCGGTCCCGGTCGTGGGCTCGGCGACCGACCCGGCCCTGCGGGACGAGCTCGGCCTGCGGCCGTCGACCTACGAGGGCCCCACGGGCGTCGTGGGCGTCCTCTCGGCGGCGTGCCGGGACGCCGGCCTGCCCACCGCGTCGCTGTGGGCCGCCGTCCCCACGTACGTGCCCACCGCCCCGTCCCCCAAGGCGGCGCTGGCCCTGCTGGAGCGCACCGCCGACGCGCTGGGGATGTGGGTGCCCACCACCGACCTCGAGATCGCCGCCGCCGCCTACGAGCGCCAGGTTAGCGAGCTGGTGCAGGAGGACGAGGAGACGTCCGACTACGTGAGCCAGCTCGAGGAGCGAGCCGATGCGGGCGACGACGACGAAGAGATGCCCGGCGGCCGCGGCGCCGCCCGCTCGCTGGTCGAGGAGGTCGAGCGCTACCTGCGCGACCGGAAGAACTAGCTCTGCGAGGAGCCTGCACCCGAGGCCACCTGATCGCCCGCCCGCCGGGGCCAGGGCTGGGCCTGCTCCCAGAGGCGGGCGAG